>JAUSKH010000036.1 GCA_030647095.1 Nanobdellota archaeon
CCTCCCACATTACCTCTTTCTACCTCTCCTACGAGGACAACTAGAATATTGTCTATTTTATCTGTGTGTATTTTAGTATATTTAGTTGGATCTAAGATAAGCCAGAGAGAATAATCAATTATAAAAGACGATCTTCTAAGAAATTCATGGAAAGAAGTATATTTTTTTCTTAAAAATGGTCCTAGTTTCATTTTTTAACTTTTAACTCCACGATTAAGTCGACTGCTGTAAAAATGTATGCTAGGTGCTTTTCGTAAAACTTAGGGTTTATTTTAGCTAAGAATCTAACGAAGAATTTTATATGGGCGAAGGTTATTTCTTGGCTGACCACTTCGAATAAGTCTTTCATATTTTGATTAATGAAAGTGTCTGTGTTAAAACCTCTTGTATGCTGTAGGTCTCCCCAGGCATTATTGCTTGAGAAATGAGGGGTTCTGATAAAGACTCTTGCTCCTGGACTGGATATGCGATGAATCTCCAGCATTACCTTATATGGATTACTCAGATGTTCCAATATATTTTGCATAATAATCTCTTTAAAGCTATTATCTGGAAACGGATAAGGAAACTTATTTAGATCGTGAACCATATCTACTCCTGAAAAACTTTCAAAATCTAGATTAAGATACCCCCTTCTAATATCGTTTCCGCAACCGAGATTTAGTTTTTGTGATTGAATCTTATTCTTCATTATTTTTCATACTTTAAGGTCTTTTTAAAGATTTCATTCTGAGGCAGGATAGATTAATTTTATCCTGCTTAAACCTTTTAGACGATTTTTAAATATTAGAATAATATTCTTATCATATTTATCTAGACTTCTTGTAATAAATAGTAACCCAATGTAAATCAATAAAAACATTAAACTAAGGATAATCATACTGAATATTGTTATGGATATCAGGCTTTTAACTAATAGGAGAAATGCAAGAGATATTAATGCTGATAATGTAATGTTAACCATTTTCTTCCTGAAGGGGGCAACGGAAAGGTAGTGATAGGACTGTATGAAGAATATCAGGCTCAATATTATGAAAGATACTGCTGTTGCAATAGCTGCTCCTGTGAGTCCATATTTTGGTATGAGTAAAATGTTTAAACTTAGATTGATGATGCTTGTAAAAATAGTGGCGATAAGTATAGCCTTAGATTTTCCAGCCATGGATAGAGTATTCTGAGAGATAGTAAAAATAGAAGAAATAAAAGATCCGAGGGCTAAGAATCTGAGGGCGTTTTGTGCTACAAGATATTCTGATCCAAAAAAGATATTTATTATTGCCCCTGGAAAAGCCATTATTAAAATAAATAGCGGCAGATTTACTACAAATATCCATTTTCCTACCTGTTTACTAAGTTCTTTTATCAGGGGAAGATTCTTCTTTCCATATTCTCTGGTTATTAATGGTAAGAATAGCTGCATAAAAAGTTCTGGGACAAAATAGAATAATAATGCTATTGGAACTGCTGCATTATATATTCCTACGGCTTTTGCATCAAGGAAATATCCAAGAGTGAAAGAGTCTACCCAATAAAACATTGTGGATATTATGGATACAAGAATGATTGGATAAGAATATGAAAAGACCTCGGTTATTACTGCTTTTTTATTTTTCAGAGAATATTTACCAAATATTTCACTTAGGGAATAGCGACAGGCTACGTAGGCAATTATTAATACAACTGTGGTAGCAATGAATTGAGAGTATACTGTAGCTATGCCTCCAACTCCTATGAGCACTAAGATAACTAGAACAAGAACTTTAGCAACGTTTTGAGCTACGTTAAAAATAAAAGAATACCAACTAATCTGTTCATAGGCCCTAAGAAATGAAAGATATAAATTTGATATTGCACTTATTGGAATGAGAAAACTGAATATTTTAAGATAAATTATTAAAGTGGGGTTATGGAAGAAAGTAATTGAAATATATTCTGAGAATAAATAAAGAAGCCCTCCTGAGATAATGCTTGTGAATAGTAAAATTGATACAGAAAACCTATGAAGATATTTTATTGCTTGTGCCTTTTTCTTGGCTCTATAGAGCGGAGCATACCTTAGTACTCCTTGTGTAAGACCTAAAGTAGCAACTGTTCCCACAAGTCCGATTACCATCAGAGCCAAAGAAAAGAGACCGTAAGTTTCTGCTCCATAGTATCTTGCAATAATTATTCTGTATGCGTACGCTAGTATTTTTGAAAGTGCTACTCCAATAAAAACTATAACTGAAGTCTTCACCAATAGTTTTAGGGATTCTTCCGTACCCCCTCTTTGCTTTTTCTTCATTTTAACTTTCTTAATTAATATTTAAAATCTATACAGTTATTAAGTTTATCTTCTTGTCAAGAATTCTACTTGAGAAAAACCCACAAAGCTTAAATATCCAATTATATCTCCCTAATTATGGACGAACAGGCTGTTTTAGAAGATGAAGGGGTGGAAGGCATCCATAATTTTATTGATAAATTAAGGCAGCCGTCGGTTTTTGAATCACTAAAACAGTATGTTCTGTGGCAGCATGCGATTAGAAATTCTCCTAATCCTGAGGAATTATATAGTTCTGGTCCAGATTTTTCCCCAATTTCTATAAATTTAGATATAACTACTGCGTGTAATTATGCTTGTGACCATTGTGTCGACTTACATATTCTTAATACTGGTAAGAGATATGATTACGATAAATTGAAAAGTTCGCTTGAACTAATGATTGATAAAGGGTTAAAATCTGCTATCCTAATAGGTGGCGGTGAACCAACATTAGATCCGAAATTCGAAGAAATATTTACTTATCTAAAAGAAAAAGAAATTCAAGTAGCTATAGTTACCAATGGCAGTGGAATGCGTAAAATAGGAAATTTAGGTAATCTATTTGATCAAAAAGATTGGGTTAGACTTTCTCTTGATTCTGGTACAGACTCAACATTTCAAGCAATGCACAAACCAAAGAAAGCAATATCTCTTGATCAGATTTGCGATGATGTTTTAGATGTTAAAAGAAATCATCCAAATGTTAATATTGGTTTTTCTTATATTATCACTTGGAAGGGTGCATATACAAATGATACAAACATTGTCCCAAATATTCATGAGATCGTTCAGGCAGCTGGATTAGCTAAAGAGCACTTATTTGATTATATTACTTACAAGCCATTTATAACTCGTTCTCCTGAAACTGGTTCTGAGACTATTCAGATAAATGATTCTCATGGAGGATACAACGCAATAATGAAAAATATAAAAATGAGCATTGAAGAAGCCGGAAAGTTAGAAGATGAAAATTTTAAAATTATAGAAAGTTCTAACATGCATTCTTTGGAACGAAGAGAAGATCATGATTATACCAAACAGCCAAAGAATTGCCACGCTACCTTTTTCCGACAGGTACTAAGTCCATTAGGCTTATTTAACTGTCCAATATATAGAAATGTCCCGGAAGCTAAGATTGCAGATAAAGATGCTTATTCCTCCCTAGAGGCTTATAATTCAACTAGAGCTAAAACAATGATGCAAATATTGAATTTTGATGCTGCACAAAGATGCAGTACTGTAACCTGCGCATACAATCCACTAAATTGGTTTATTGAGGATTTGGTGCAACATCCAGAGAAACTTGCAACTCTGAGCCCAACAGAAGAACATCATGACTATTACTTTTAAATATTTATTTTTCAGTTAGTTTCCCACTTTGATAATAATCCCCGATTCCACTTTCGAGATCATATTTTGGAGAGAACCCCAGTATACTCTTCGCTCTATTTATATCACATTCAATTTTTTGCTGATAATTTTCATAGGGATTATCAACGTATTCAATTTTCTTTTTTATTCCAATAACTTCACTTAGAATATCTGCAATCTCATTAAAACTATAAGATTTACCGCTTGAACAATTTACAACACAACTTCCATTGTAATTTAGAGCGCATAAATTTGCTGCTACAACATCTTTCACATAAATATAATCTCTTTTTTGTTCACCATACTTAAATAATTGAGGCTGGCCGTATAAAATCTGCTGAGCTAGTTGATATACCATGCTGGCGCTTTTTCCTCTACTTTTTTCACCAGGTCCGTAAATATTGCAATATCTAAGTCCAATGATTTTTGTATCTAATTGATTATCAGCAAGGTCCATGGCTAATTTATCCAAAATAAGCTTGGATTTTCCATAAATAGATATCGGTTTTTCATTTTTATATTCTATAAATGGAGCCGAACTATTTCCATATACTGCTGTGGAGGAAGCGTAAATTATCTTTTTACATCCGTTTTTAATCGCCTCACTAAATAGTTTTATAGAAGATTCAACGTTAATAAAAAACATTTTATTTTCATCAACAGAAGTGTTATCCGAAATGCCTGAATTATGGAATAATACATCGACCTGCCCAATATTGCTCCAGTCAAGCTCGTAAAAATTAGATTCTATGATCCTCCCTTTAAACCAGGACAATCTATCTTTTGCCGATGTAGCAACCGCGGTAATATTATTGGTTTGCCCATATAATTCACGCAGTAAATTTGATCCTACAAAACCTCCTGCTCCCGTTACTAACGCTCTTAATTCATTCATGCTAGCAGATGAATAGAAATGTTTTTAAAGTTTTACAAATCACAAAGCTGATGGTATACAGAGATAAAATAAAAGAGTTAAATGAATTAGCAAATATAGTTTCAGATATTAAAAAAAATGGTAAAATGGTGTCTATGTGTCATGGATGTTTTGATTTAATTCATCCTGGACATATCTCTCAATTTAAAAAATCTAAAGAACTAGGGGATTATCTCGTTGTGTCTATAACAGGTGATAGATATATCAAAAAAGGTCCGCATAGACCGTTTTATAATGAAAATATAAGGGCGGAAATTTTATCTTCCCTTATTCCTATTGATTTTGTAATTATAGATCAGAATGCTTCTTCTGCTAGCTTATTAGATGCTCTTAAACCTGATTTTTATGTCAAAGGAGGCGATTACGCACATTCTAATGACTTTGCATTAAAGATGGAAAAAGAGGCTGTAGAGAGACATGGTGGTAAGATTGTCTTCTTAGACTTAGTTGATGACGGTCTCACAGGAAAATATTCGTCAACACAGTTAGTTGAGAAAATTATAGAGAGTTTTGAAAAACCTTAAGAAGTCTTGAAGGTATTATTTCAGAATATAATTGATAAGCGCTTTTAATTCTATAGGAGAGATTGGCCTTTCATTTCCGGATATTCTTACAGCTAAAGATCCAACACAGTTGCCAACAAAAGCAATTATTTCAGGATGAACCTTCTTATAAGATAGTAATGAAGTAATAGCTAAAACTGAATCTCCGGCACCGACCGTATCTACTACTTTGGTGGCTAGAGAAGGAGAGGAATGATTCTCTTCATCAGAATAAATCAAACCGTCTTTATCCAATGTTAGATTGACTCTCTTAGAATTTATTGCATTCTTTACTTTTTCTATAAGTTCATGATTATCACTTTTTTTATCTTGAAGAGCGAGTCTTGCCTCTTCTCTAGTGAGCGAAAGTAGATCTGCTCTTTTATATTTTGTAAAGTAGTGGTATCCTATATTACCGCTATTTGTTTGGACATTTAAAGCCAGAAATCTGCTTTTTTCAGTAATGAGTTCCCTCATTTTATCGCTTATGCAACCATGACCAAAATCTGCTACCAGAACAATGTCAAACTTATCTATATTTTCTCTAACGAATTTTAACATATCTTCATCAACATTAGAATATTTTTGATATTCTGCTTTGTTGTAGGTTTCAAATATTCTTCTATTTGTATTTTGTTCAATATATCTTCTTTTTATTAACGTTATGCTGTCTTTGTCAGGAAAAAAGCTGCAATTTATTCTATTATCTAATTTGCTCTTTATCAGAGATCTTATCTCATATTCATCTCCTAAAACGCTAACCAAAGTTACTTCTTTTACAAATCTAGAAAGGTGATTTGCTATGGCCAATATTCCTCCCAAGTATAATTCATTCTTTACGTTTCTAAAGACCAATATGGGGTCTTTTTTTGCTCTTTCCATAACATCACAAAACATATATTCATCAATAATAGTGTCTCCAACAACTAAAACCTTCAAATCATTCAATGAATTTAAAGCAGAATTTATTTTTTCTGCTCCATGCTTGTCTCGTATATGATTTATATAACCCATTAATTCTGGCCTTAGGGTACTAAAAAACTGTTTTGATAGATCGCTTGTAGAAAATTTAACCTCTTCTGTTAAACTTAATTTGCCTCCTACTTCATCTAGGGCTCTTTTTTCTTCTTCTAGATGGGCTATCAATAATTCAGACGAAGTCCCATTCAAAGTAGAACGATTGAGGATATCTGTTCCTTTTACGTAAAAGTCTGGTTTAATCAGCTTTATTGTATTAACCGCTGTGTCCCACTTATTCAAAGAAACATAATCAGTTATTTCCAGTGAAGCAAGAAGTTCTAATCTTGTATTTTGGTCATAGACTGGCCTTCCAGGACCTTTATTTATGAATCCATCGGGAGTTAGTGTAACGATAAGGTAATCTCCTAATTCTTTAGCTTCTATAAGATGCTTCAAATGGCCAGGATGAAGCAGGTCGAAATCGCCGTGGCACATTACTACTTTTTTTCCACTTTTTTTAATTAAAGAAACTATATCTGCCAAGTCATTTAACTCTTTTATTTTATCATAAAACTTCATTAAAAACAAGATTCATTTCACTTTTTAAAATTATGCGTCCTTTCGAGTATGGTCTAAAAAGAGTATTTCATCGAATACTTTTTTTATCTGGCTGTTTCTTACTTCTATAGTGTACTTCTCTAGAAATTCTTTCCTTGCATTTTCTGAAAGTTCTTTTCTCAGTGAAGGATTATCAATTAATTTTTCTAGAGCTTTTACAAGCCTCTTAATAAGTTCTGGGTCTTCATAAGTTTTAATATCGTTCATGAATTCGTCGCTTCTTATATAAGTAGGATATGCTTTATTTGTATACCCTTTTACCTTATCAGAGCGTTTTACAATTATGCCTGTATATTTATCTTTAACAAAGTCTTCTACAGAATAAGTATTCATTGCTACTATTGGCAAAGAAAAAGCCATTGATTCTATGAATGTTGAAACAGAATAATTGTGACCTGGCATGAAAACAATGTCTGCTGTTTTGTATAAATCAAGTATTTCACTGAAAGGAAGAGTGTCTTCCAGTAGAGTAAGGTTCTTTATTTCTTTTAGCTGTGGCTTAAGTTCCTCTGGAACTATACAGCGCATTACTAATTCTACATCGTTACGTTTAGATAATATTTTGAAGACTTTTATTACTTCTCTTCCTCCCTTGATATAAACATCCTGTGGTATATTTATAGAACCCATGAAAATAATTTTCACTTTCTTTTTTTTATAAGTCCTTTTAAAATCTACTGCTTCGTAAGCAGGTCTTACTATTTCCACTTTGTCTAATACTCCTTGGGAAAAGACTTGTTTCATGAACTCAATATGGGCTTCGTTAGCAACAAGGATCTTTTTACATTGGTCAGCTAGGAAGGCTTGTTCTATCTTTGGCTTGTTTTTTATGAAGAGGTCGTAATTATTACCAGAAATACAAGTAGGATGATCAAATAGATAGGCTACCCATGGTTTACTGATATTATTATGTATGCCCCCATAAACGAGGTCTGCTTCTTCTAAGATTGGAGCTTTTTGAGCTGCATCTATTATTTTAGTGGTTTTGAAAACTTTAAGAAATTGGTGATATAAGAATCTTATGAGTTTTGAATGAGTACTTCTTGCTACTACTTTGCTGAAGGAGCTTCTAGGAGCTCCTATGAAAACGTATCCTTC
Source organism: Nanobdellota archaeon (assembly GCA_030647095.1). Lineage (GTDB taxonomy): Archaea > Nanobdellota > Nanobdellia > Pacearchaeales > GW2011-AR1 > UBA73. Next base: position 7,829 of record JAUSKH010000036.1, read on the forward strand.
TGGAGGGTGTGTTACTAGTGTTTTCTGAATGCCATGAAGAGTCTCTATAAATGGATAGATTTGTACTTTTTTTGGCTCGTTCATATTGCTTAAAACTATAAGTAGTTTTTAAATTTTGGGCTTAGGTAAAATAGGCTTATTTTACTTAAAGTTGAATATTATTTTCCTTAAACCATTCCAAAAGTAATTCTTTGTTCTTGAAATGATGCGTTTTTATCCCTAATTCTTTTGCAGGTAAAAGATTTTCTTCCCTATTATCTATGAAAACTAAATTATCTGCAGGAATTTTTATCTTATCTAAAAGAATTTTGTAAATTTGATGGTCTGGTTTTGCTACTCCAACATCGCAAGACGAGACTATAAGCTTAAAGTAGCTATTGAGTTCAAATTTATCTATCCTATATTCATTCCATTCTTTTACTTCATTATTCAGAGCAGCTAGAAAATAATTCTTCTTTAATTTTTTTAAGACTTCTGACATTGGATTGTCTATTTCGTTTAGTTCCCTTATACTCCTTTTTAGATGGTTTAATGAAAGAGGTGTAGCAGATATTTTTATTACTTCTTTAAGAAATTCTTCTTCAGACATTTTTCCAGTAATAAGCAGATCTTTCCTCTTGAACCAGATATCGTGTAGTTTCTTTTTATCTACGCCTAATTTTTCTGCCAGCTTTTCTCTTCCTTCATAAGAACCGCCATCTGAAAAAAATAACACCCCACCTAGATCAAATATTATTGCTTTTATCATATTTATTTTATAGTTGCTGCCAAAGAATCAAGTTTAAGGTCTCTTATAACTTTTTCTGGAGGCGATGCAAAGTCAAAATCATATTCTTCTATATTTACCTTGAATTCTTTATATAAACCTTGTAGAACTATGTTAAACTTAAATCTTTGAAATAGGTCTGTAGTTCTCATACCATCATTTGCTACAGACCTATTAAAATCTAGTGGGAGAAAAATTATTTTATCATATAAATCCTTTCCTTTTTCTAAACAGCTTAGCACATATTCGTGATTTTGTTTTTTTGCAGAAGAGTACATTCTTGCAAACCAGCGTGCACCGAAATCAAAAATGGACTTATCAGCTATATATTTGTCTCTTTCTGTATCAGATTCTATTTTTGATTTAATTGCATTCATATGCCATTCTATCATTCCTTCTTCTCCCCTTTCCTTAAAAAGATGAGTCCCGCTTTCATAACCCATTTCCCTTAGGACAATATCATTAATGTCAGGTATATAGGTAAGAGAAGTATTAGAAGAGATTAAATTTCCTAAGGTAGTTTTTCCAGTTCCTGCTGTTCCTGTTATTGCGACTCTCATATTTCATATCCAAATAAATTATCCATAAAGTCTTTAACGTATGGGTGTAGTGAATCTTTTAATTCTTTATATCTTGCAGGATTAATTATTTGAGGATTTTTATGAAGCCTATCAAGATTCAGTTCTCCTTTTCCTTCTGCAGAATAAACTAAGTTAAGAGTATCTGTTCCTCTTCCGTGAGAGAACGGTTCTGACCTAAAAAAGGTTCTGGCTATTCCAAGCAGGCTTATTCTTTCTAAATCTAATCCACATTCTCCTTTAGCTACCAATCTTAAAGAATCTAAAGTGGTCAGACCTCTACGTAGCCTTCCACCTATTGGCCAAAAAATATCTTTTACAGGATAATTATCTCTAATAACTAAAAGAATACCTTCATTATATCTAATAAAAACATCGTGGCAAGATATTACTAGGCTCTTGTGAGCTATTTTGTATTGTTCTAGGTCTAAGTTATCGGAAGTTAAACGGGATATATTTACTTCTCTCCCATCTTCTATCTTATATTCTCTAAAGGGCAATATTCTTTTATCAAATTGTTCAGTAAGAGAATCAGGGGAGACCATAGATTTTTCCTTATAGAGAACTATATAAATTTAATGCTAGTGGAAAACAATGTTGTCCTTTGGCTTTTCTATAGTCGCTTGACATAAATATTATAAAGAAAGATATTCCTAAATCAGGAAATGAGCTTAAAAAATAAAAGAGTTTTACTAACTGGAGGAAGCGGGTTCTTGGGAAGGAATCTAATTCAGAAACTTCAGGCAGAGGGAGCTTATGTTACGAACATTGGAAGAAGAGATGTGCTTGAAGGTGTTCATAATTATGTGGCTGATTTGTGTAAGACAGATTTCTCATTTATTGATGGAATGGATATAAATTATGCTATACACCTGGCTGCTTTTAGCAGCCCTAGGCGTTCTGTAAATGAAGATGAGACTATGAAATTAAATTTTGATTCTACTCAAAAGTTTTTTGAAGCGCTTAGTAGGAAAAATCTAAAGAAAGTTATTTTTATGTCTTCTGCTGCTATTTATGAGCCAGATCCAAGAAATATATCTGAAGAATTTTTATTAAATAAAAATCCTGGTTTTTATGCACTGTCTAAAATAAAGGCTGAGGAAGCTTGTAGCAGATTGCAAAAAAATGGGCTGCCAATAATAACATTTAGGATGTCTAATTCTTATGGGCCTTATCAACAATGGAAAGAGGAAGAAATTCCTACAATAATACCTCAGTGGATATCTCAAGCTTTAATTAATAAAGAAATAACTATATTAAATGAAAGTTCTGTAAGAGATTATATCTATGTGAGTGATGTTTGTGAAATAATTACTAAGGCTTTAGATAAAGATTATAATGGGGTGCTAAACCTTGGAACAGGTATTGGTACTTCTGCTGGAGAAATAGCTAATATTCTTTCAAATTTAACAGGAGCAAGAGTTAATTATTCAAAAAATATGCCTAGAGAAGATAGGATAGTTCTTGATGTGTCTAAGATGGAAAGCGTGCTGGATTGGAAGCCTGGAGTTTCTATAAAAGAAGGTTTATCTAGAACCGTAGACTATTATAAACAGGTGATTAAAATATAGAATGATAAAGTTGGTGAAATCAACATTTTATAATGAGAGAGAAATAAAAGAGAAGTTGTGTAGGTTTATCCTTAGTTCTAAACAAATGAGCATGGGCAGAAAGTGTAAAGAATTTGAAGAATCTTTTTCTTCTTATCAGGAAAGAAAATATTCTGTGCTATTCAATAGTGGAAGCTCGGCTAATCTTGCTTTGATACAGGCGCTTATGAATGTGAAAAGACTGAAAATAGGAGATAAAATTGGGTTTTCAGCTATTACTTGGTCGACCAATGTTGCGCCGCTTATTCAACTAGGTTTAGAGCCTGTACCCATAGACATTTCTCTTTCTAATTTAAATGTTAATTCTCAAAATCTTTTAGAGGAATTGAATAAAACTTCTCTTAAAGCTTTTTTCATTACCAATCTGTTAGGGTTTTGTGGAGATTTAAATGTTATAAGGGATATATGTCTGGAGAGAGGCATACTTTTGCTGGAGGATAATTGTGAATCTCTTGGTAGTGAATTAAATAATATAAAATTAGGAAATTTTGGATTCGGTAGTACTTTTTCTTCTTTTGTAGGACACCATATGTCTACAATAGAAGGAGGTATAGTTTGTACAGATGATCATGAGCTTTATGAAGCATTACTTATGGTAAGGGCGCATGGGTGGAGTCGTGATTTAGAACCTGATAGGAGAAAAGAGTTAAGGATAAAAAATAATATTGATGAATTCTTCGACATGTATGCTTTTTATTCTCTAGGATATAATATGCGTCCAACTGAAATAACTGGATTTCTTGGATTAGAGCAATTAAGATGTTTAGAAGAAATAATTAAAAAAAGAAAAAATAATTTTGATCATATTCATCAAATAGTTTTAGATAATCCTGATTTTATGAATATAGAAATTGAACATATGAGTTTCGTGTCTAATTTTGCTTATCCTCTTGTATTTCAAGATAAGGAAAAATCTGAGAAATATAAATCTCTTTTTAGTAAAAGTGTTGAAATAAGACCTATTGCAGGAGGATGTATAACTAAACAACCTTTCTTTATTGATTATATGAAAGAAAAAGGAATATCTTATGAATGTCAAAATGCAGAAAAGGTTCATGAATGTTCTTTTTATTTCCCTAACAATCCTGAATTGAGTTCAGAAGAGATAGTTCATCTTTCTGAATTACTCCAGGGAAAAACGCCTTCTTCTTATTTAATGCCTGAATTGGGAAAAGACTTAGGTAATAATTCGGATTATATTCTTCCCAATAATATTATTTATAAAGAGGAGAATATAGAAAGGAACATGAAAAGAGCGTTTATTACTGGGGTGACTGGACAAGATGGTTCTTATCTTGCAGAGTTTCTTTTAGGTAAAGGATATGAGGTGCATGGATTGGTAAGAAGAACAAGTATGTTTAATCGTGATAGATTATCCCACATATATAAATCCCTTACAGAAAGAAACAAAAATTTCTTTTTACACTACGGGGATATGACTGATTCAAGCAGTTTGACAAAGATTCTAGCAATTATAAGACCAGATGAAATATACAATCTTGCTGCGCAGAGTCATGTACATATATCTTTTGATATTCCTGAATATACTGCCTCCACAGATGCTATTGGAGTACTAAGACTGCTTGAATGTGTAAGAATGCTTGGATTAAAAGATACTAAAATATATCAAGCTTCCACAAGCGAGCTTTTTGGTAAAGCCGCGGAAGTTCCACAGAAAGAAACAACACCTTTTCATCCAAGGAGTCCATATGCTGCTGCAAAACTATATGCTTATTGGGTAATTAAGAACTATCGTGACGCTTACGGTATGTTCGCATGTAATGGTATATTATTCAATCACGAATCTCCTAGAAGAGGAGAGAATTTTGTATCAAAGAAAATAACACAGGATGTAGCAGCTATAAAGTTAGGACTTAAGAAAAATCTTTTATTAGGAAATTTGAATGCTGTTAGGGATTGGGGATATGCGCCTGATTATGTTGAAGCAATGTGGCTTATGTTGCAACAAGAAAAACCAGAAGATTTTGTCATTGCAACTTGTGAATCGCATTCTGTTAGAGAATTTGTAGAGGAGTCATTTAAACATATAGGAATTAATATAATATGGGAAGGTGAGGGCTTAGAAGAAAAAGGAATAGATAATGAGACTGGAGAGGTTTTAGTTGAAATAGATTCTAGATATTTCAGACCTGCAGAAGTTGATTTCCTCATGGGAGATTATACAAAAGCAAAAAATAACCTTCATTGGGAACCTAGAGTAAGATTCGAGGAATTAGTAAAAATAATGGTTGATGCTGACATAGAAAGTTTAAATAATCATTCTTTACAACAGAGATGTCCTCAATGCAGTTCAATTTTGATAGGAAAAGAGAAATTCTGCCCAGAGTGTGGTATTCCGACGAAAAAACAGAATATTCCAAATTATTTAATGCTTAGAGACCTTTAAATTTAAGGCTCTTAATAACCTAAAACCTTATTAATCGTTTATTGTGTTGGTTTGCATGGTATTGGTTAAAGTGCTTGGAGTAATAGATCTTGCAGGAGCAATAGCTTTTTTAATGCTTATTTTTGGCATGAATATTTTTTTACAGTATTTATTATTTTGTGCTGGTCTTTTGTTATTAAAAGGTATGTTTATTATTACAGGAGATTTTCTTAGTATAATTGATATATTTTCTTCTGTAATTCTTTTCTTATCTCTTTTATTTAATATGCCTGCAATATTATTATGGATTCCTGCTTTTTTTCTTCTTGCTAAAGGAACAGTCAGTTTTATTTAGATCTTCTTTTTACAGAGAATTAGGATAATTGATTTATCTTTAGTTCCAAATTCTTTGTCTGGATAATTCGGATAAATGGTAGTACAATCAACGAAGTCTCCGTAACCAGTTAATAAAAAAGAATTCTCTTAGATACATTCTATCTTTGTAAACTAGATAAATTATATCCATACCAGAATGGAAAAGCATTCCTAAAAAGATATAGAAAAAGCCTTGCCAAATAAAACCAAGGAGGAAGACTATAAGATGAAACTCAAGAGTGTGAAAGAGATGAAAGACGCCTTTCTTTCTTATACCTTTTGCTGCTTCACTTTCATGCTTTTTTCCTAATATTTTATAATAATTAAATGAATCTTTGAGGCTGAATTTTTTAGTGTTAAATACGGCTGTTGCATAGTGATCGAAATCTATAAGAAACGAGGAGAGAAAAATTAGCGTTAGATATATCCAGGAGACTTGTGGAAAAATCAACCAAATAATCAGAGTAAATATTGCCCCTAGTAGAACGTGCCACCTGGGCAGCATTTTAACTGCTCATCCTTTTTACAATGTCTGAGAATGCTGGTCTTGTAATAAGAATTCCTGCTGTTGCACCAATAATTGTTGTTAATGCAAATCCTTTAAATAGACCTGCGCCTGCCCAATATAGCGGTATCATTGCTGCTACAAGAGTTAGGTATGAAGACATTATAATGAATGATGCTCGCTTCATGCGTTCTTTAAGGCTAAGTGTTTTACCATGTACTGATTCGTCTACAATTACTATTTGCTGATCAACGCCTGTTCCAATAGTGGCTAAAATACCTGCAATTGAAGGAAGGTCTAAATTCCATCTTATTAGGGCAGCAATGCCTAGTATTATTACTATTTCAGAGAAAGAAGTCATTAATAATGCTAGAGAAAGTTTTATTTTTCTATACCTAACAAATATAATTATAGATACTACTAGAACTGCTGAAATACCTGCCAGAAATATTAAGAAGACAAATTCTTTTCCTAAGCTTGGAGAGATAGTGTCAAGCTTCACTATGCTTAATTTGTAAGGAAGACTTCCTGTAATTAGAACTGTTTGTAATTTGTTCATCGAAGCTTTTGCGTCCTTCATAGCTTCCTGCTGTGTTGCTCCTGAACCAGAACCCTCTATGGAGATTTGTGTTGTTGCTTGTCCTCTAAGGTTGCTGCTTATTAATAGAGAATCCACTTCATTATTGTCTACAAGCAAGTAAAGCTTTTCAGTTAGGTATTGACCGCTATCATCTAATGATAGATTATTAGTGACTTCTGCGTGTCTTTTAGCTGCGCTCTCTTTTAAATAAACCGCAAATCTAAATCTACAAATGTATCCTCCTTGTGTTTGATCACAACTTACTATTCCTGAGCAGGAAGCGTCATTTCTACATACGCTGCTAATATCCTTTTGCCCTCCTTCAAAGACTGTTTGATTTGCAACTCTTGCTTCGAATTTTCCTTGTTGTCCGATAAGTTGTTCCAAATCAGTAGGATTTGCTCCTGCAACCTCTATTAATAAGAATTTATTGCCTGATAAGTCTGATACTCCCTGAATATTGACGTCTGAAAGACCATAAACGTTGAAACGATTTCTACTAACGTCTACAAGATCTCTTAGTTCATCGTCTGTTATTTCTGCGTCTGGTTTTACTAATGCACGAGCTCCTCCTCGTAAGTCAAGACCTGTTTGTAATCTTGTAAAAGGAATATTATCAACTGTAATTTGTGGGGTTTCATTTGTTAATAGAATATAGTCTCCTTTATCTGTTGTGATTTCTATTTTCTTTTCTTTCTCGCTAGGAAATAAATCTACTACTATCTTTCCATAATCTTCCTTATTTTGGACTGGTTGCCCATTAACTGACTTTATGATTTCTCCAGGGTGAATGCCTTGCTGGGAAGCGATAGAACCTTGATCAACTGATTTTATTATTGCTCCTTTACTAAATGTTGGTCTAAGAGCTAGCAAGGAAAGTAAAAGTACAATTATTAATAACCACATTTTCCAAGATATTTTCATTGGTGTCTCTCTTTCTTTTCTGAATACCATTTAATTAGCGAAGCATTTGTAATCCAAGTGTTAAAAATATCAAAAAACAGACCAATTAGTACTATTGTGAAAATTTGTCTTAGCACTTCTGAAGAAGTGTATATTATAATAAGAGAAACAGCTACAGCGCCTACTGCTGTAAGTGTCATCATAATGCCTGTTTTAAATGCTCCAAAAATACGCTCATTTATACTATTGCTCCTTCCTTTTAGTACTCTAGTTGTAAGTAAAATATCTGTATCAACTGAATAACCTATAAGCATTAAGAATGCAATAATTCCTGCATTGGAAACTCTCATCCCCATAAAATCAACAACAACGAGAGTCATTACAATATCTGCAAACGCACAGAGTATTATTGCAAAACTTGGCACTAATGTTCTAAAGATGATAAAGACGACTATTGCCATAAATATAAATGCAAAAATAATCGCTACACGCATTTGCTGGTAGAATCCTTGGGATAACTCTGAGCTTGCAAACTCAGTTGAAGAATTTTCCTGAGTCAATGTATAACCCATCACTTTTTCAATCGCTGGTTTTAATATTTCTACATGAGCTTGCGATTCTATAAGAAATCCCCTTTGTTCTCCTGTTCTAAAATCGGAAATACCCCTCATCCGAATATCCGGAAAATCCTTAATCAGGGAAGAGTGCACTGTGTTTACATCTGCTTTAGTGTCAAAAACAGTAATAGTCGTTCCTCCTGTAAGAGAAACATCTTTCAGTATAAGATCGTCATGCGTTCTCTGAAAGTTCACTAGATAGATTAGGGAAAATAGGAGGAGGAGTGCAGGAAGTATTAAAATAATTTTATAACTCTTATCGTACCAATTCTTTGGCTTTGTGTTTTCGTTAGATTGGGATTCCATGTTTATCTGAATACCATAAATTGAGGACTTTTAAAGATTGCCTTTAGTAATCTTTACCATGGTTCATACAATTTTTGATTTTCTCTTGTTGCGGACTTTCTCGCTATATCTTTGACTCACTCTTGTCTTGAAGCTCCTCGCTATGCTGTGGGCTTCAATCCTGCGGTGAGCAAAGATGCGCGGTACGGGAATCGAACCCGTGACCGCTGGTTTTTTCAACTTTTAATTATGGAAACCAGCTATTTTGCCATTAAACTAACCGCGCGTATATATTTAGCTTCATGGAGGGTTAAAAAGGTTTGGATTAGTATCAGTATCTCCGTATAGAGCAGTGTAAACTGCTCTATTAGTATTTCACATAGTCTAATTTTATCAATTAAACAAATATTATTTGTTATTTGAATTCTTATTCTATAGAGAGTTTTGAAAAACCCTCAAAACTCTCTAAGAAGGACTTTGAAAAATTCTTGAAAATAGGGGTTATTCAAAGTCCTCTATACAGAATCAATATACTGTTTAGAGTTTACACTAACCCATTTCAGTGTAAATCTCTAGAAATATCACGTTTCAATCTCTTTCTCAACTTGTTCTTGTACAAATTTCAAATATTTTTTGAAACATCTCTCTGGATGTTTCAATCTATCGACTTCCCAATTAGCCAATAATATCAATGAAGTCATAAAGTAGAAGTATCTTACGATTGCATAATTGCTTTTTGTCTTTATTCTTGCTTCATCCTGCACTCTGAAATCTTTTTCTATCTGCCTCACATTCATTTTCCCATTTTTTCCATTTCTGTAAATGCATGAACCCTAGAGCAATCTAGGGTTTTCTATTTTTCTTGAAATTATATAGTTAAAACATTAATTAGAACTTCTGTGCGGAGATACTGTCTTTACTCACTCATTTTCTTCAACTTCTGAAGAGTTTCTTCCATTTCTTTATCTTTCTGACTCATTGGTCTTATAGACCTCACAGGCGCCCTCATAGGAGCCCTCATAGGAGCCTGTCGGGGTAGAGCATATCTTTGGGTTCCTCTTGGCATCAACACTCTTGGAGGCATTCCTGTTGGTGAAGGTCCTGAAGGTGGTCCTCCAGTTCTATTTACAGATCCTGTTTTTGCTTTCCCTCTAAACTTAAACCACCATATTCTTATTTTATTTCTAAATATAATTGCTAATGCAACAAGTATTATCAAAATAATAAGGATAATTATCCATAACTTACTAGAACTTCCGTTAGATGGTGTCTCTCCGCCAGTATTTCCAGAAGTATTATCACCAGAAGTATCAATGGCTTCACAATCTCCTAAACAACACTGCCCATCAGAAGAACTTGCTGTTCCAGTTGAACACTGTTCATCTGTCTTACAAATCTTCCCACCAAGCGAATCACAGCTGTCTACTTTTTGTACAACTTTTACAGTACAACATTCATCTCTGAAGTTTATACAAGGGTACTGGTCGCTTGGAAGAATATTTCCTTCAGCCTCTAAGCATGCAAATCTTTCAGAACAATAATATCCTTCTACTTCGCAATCAGAAGAAACATCCGGATTGTATCCCCCACTACTACTTCCATTTCCACTTTCATTTTCCTCTCCACCTATAGGTCCAACACTTCCGCCACTTCCGCCACTTCCGCCACTAGATTCATTATTCACAAGAATAGCATTTTGTTGAGGTGGTTTAGGCCAGCCAGCGTACAATAAAAATGCAGTGTCTCTTAAATTATCACTATTCCAGCATCCTTTCTCTGTCTGTACTTGAAATAAATAGTCAACTGTATTTGCAGCTTCAGATTGTTGACTTCCACCTAAAGAAAGCAAACCTAAAGCACTATCATAAAACTTTCCATAAGGTGATCCGGTTGCGTCCCAATACATTCCTTTTTTCCTTCCTTGCTTCTCGCTTTCCAGTAATGTTTTATACTGATCTCCTCCACCCATAATCAAATTAAGAAAAGCACTAGGAAGATACTTATCATTATCTGATTCTAATGCAAGTAAGTAAGGCACAAATTCAGATGTATCATTCCCTGTTTTATATAATAGTAAAGCAGCCCACAAGCTTCCTTCATAATCGCATTCACTTCCTTTCTTGAAACATTTTGCAGTAACTTTTTCAGTTGTTCTGGAACCTGCAGAAGCTGAGTGAGTAGTTGCCGATACATATATTGTTCCACCAGTTCCTTTTTCATAAAGAAGATTTGTCTTGAATTCTTTATCACAAGAAACACTCAATTCTTTACCTAAGCAATTATTATTTATTTGCAACCAATAACCAGAAGATGATAATGTAAAGCACGTTCCAGGATTTCCTTCCAGTTTCATATCTTGTTTTACACTTACAGAATGTTCTCCACCGTCGTAAAATAATGTGCATTGAGATGCAGCATTATCCTGAGTTACAATCTGCAGATACCATTTTAATTCACTTGTTGAACCGACTTGAGTTAGAAGCCAATTAGTTATATTTCTAGTATCATTTCCTAATCTGTTATAAATAAGTCCTGCTTGAGCAGTTTCTTTAACACTACATCCATTAGTAGGCCAGCAATATGCTGCGGCATTCTTTTGTGCAGTTATTACTGCTAAAGGTTTAGGACTAGAATCAAGAGCCAGCGCAGAAAAAACAGCTTCATCAAATGAAAGCGTAGTACTCTCATTAATTCTACTACCTAAGCATGCATAAGCTTTATTCACCTTTGCAACTTCGTCATCAACAGCAATTACAAATCCAGCAGTTATAATTAAGCTCAGCGCACAAATAATAAATACTAAGCTCACCACTCTCTTTTTCATCTTTTTTTAACGGATAAGTTATTTAAAAATGTTCTCAATATCATTAATTATTCCTCTTCCTCAATATTCTCACAACTTCAACAATAGGATTCTTTGCATCAGGTTTTTTATCAAGCAAGCCTAAATCTTTATAGAAACTTTCATTATCATAATTAGGCGGTAAAATTTTCTTTCTTTGCTTGAAATGCCAATCCAACTGACTTCTTACATATCCTTCCTTCAACGGAGGTTTATTCTTTTCATTCCATTCCTTTATCTTTAAAGCGCTTTCTTCAGGTGAAAAATTAACAGATCTCAAAAAAGTAATCAAAATAAACAATCCTCTTTTTCTTCCATCTTCCATACCATTCAGTAATTTCTTTATTGGAATAGGAAACATATCTTCTGTAACTCCCTTTATCTCTATATTATCAAAGTTTCTTCCAGGTAAACCAGAATATCTTTTCTTCTCTTTTCCATCGTCAATTGCTTTCTGTGTTTTTTTCCATTCCAGAGCATCTATAAGCAGTCTTTTTGCTTCTCCCTCAATATTATTAGGCATGTAATCCTTTATTTTAACCTTTAAAGGATCAGCGTCTCTAGGACTAAATTTTTCTAATTCTTCTTTCTTAATCACAATACTAGCAAGCGCAGTTTTTTCATGTAAAGAATAAGGCATTCTAAACAAATGCCTTGGTGCAACCAACACTAAATCAGAAAGCCCATATGAAATTCCGGAGTAACTTTCTTTTAGATCATCTGAATAATCCTCTGATTTTTTAGCATAATTTGTAAAAGTAGCTTTATATCTTCCAGAAGTCTCTTTCCTATTTATAGAGCTTATACCTTCACAGTTCCCACATTCAAAATAATCTTTCTCTTCAATTACATCAAATAGCCCCACACAATTCTCCTGGACACATCTTAATTTCTTTTTAGTTAGCTTCATGTCCTTTCTCTGGATAGTTGTTTTGCATAAAGGGCACTTTAATACAACAAGAACACCCTCTTTAGCAGGATTTCCACACTGCGGACAAAGAGATTCAGTATGCACTATCTTATTATCCTGAAATTTACTTTTGAATTCTTCTAAATTTCCAAAAATCTTTTCTATTCTCATATTAAATTCTCTTCTAGTTATATGAGTAAGAAACTGACAAATTACCCTTGGCCATTCTGGAAAAGATTCGTTAGATATCTGACCATCATAATCTTTAGGAAACGCTTTTCCAGAAATAATTATATGGAACCCTTTCGAACCAGAAAACTTCAATCCGTAATTCCTAACCCCATATTCTTCTAATTTCTCTAGAACTAACATAGCCAACACTTTAGAAACATCCAGATACTTTGAGTCAATATCAATCAACAAATCCCATGATTTTCTTAAATCATTCATCTGTTGTTGCGTCATTTCAGAATTCAGATTTAAAGGATCATTCCATAATTCCTCTGAAGCATGAAATGAAGTAGCCCCTCTTTTCACAAGCCCCATTATATCAGAAGCATACTGTATTGTATCTGGTCTTCTTCCAAATCCCTCGAAATATCTAGGTACAACCTCCCTATGTTGTCCAAACTCAAGCATCGACTTCTGTACAGTAGGATTAGAATAATAAATACTGGTAATGGCCCTTATTCTCTTTTCTTTCTCACTCTTTTCTTCTTCACCCATCTAATTCAAATAACAGAATCTTTTATATGGTTTGTCATACTAGAATATCAATAAATTCTTCCATTAGTTCACCGCAAAAGAACAACATGACCAATCACAACAAAGCTTAAAAGTACATCTATCCAAATAAAGAAATGCAGTTAAAATTAGAGAATCCTAAGATATTTGCAGATATTGTCACTGTAATATCTGAGCTTGTTACAGAGGTTAGAATGAAAATAAATCAGGAAGGCATAAGCCTTACAGCCATAGACCCTGCAAATGTAGCCATGGTCTATTTTAAGATTCCCGCAACACTTTTTTCAGAATTCAATATAGATAAAGAAGAAGAAATAGGGATAAATCTTGGAAATCTTAAGGCAGTATTACGTAGATGTAATACAGGAAGCGCACTTACTCTAGAGCGCCATGAAAACCTTCTGAAGATAGGTCTAATAGACAGAATCAAACGAGATTTTACTCTTTCCTTAATAGAAATAGACACAGAAGATAAGATTCTTCCCCAATGGGAATTTAATTCTGTAATTCATATTAATTCAGACACATTTGTTGAGGTAATAGAAGACTGTGCAGTCGTAGCAGACGCCTGCACATTTATTGCAGAGCCAAGCAAGTTTATAGTAGAAGCACACGGTCTCAACTCAGCAAGAGCAGAATTTTCTTCAGACGAAGTAGAAATCCATTCAGGTAACAGTATGGCTAGATTCTCAATAGAATACTTAAACAAATTTACCAAAGGTGCAAAAATCTCAAGTAGAGTCACCCTCAGCTTCTCTGACAATCATCCAATGCGCCTTGACTTCCACAGCGGAGGAGTTGTTCTTTCTTTCGTTCTTGCTCCAAGAATCGAACAAGACGATTAATTTTGCCTTATTTTATATTTCTACTCTTTCTCCTCTGTTCTATTCCCCTTTCAGTCAAAGTATATTCCAATCTTCCACATCTTTCACCCTCTTTAGGTCTTTCATTAATACACTCTGCATTTTTCATATCAAACAAACATCCATAAAGTGACCCCAAGGTAATATCAGTCACATACACTTCAACATTACCCAGATGAATCCCAGGTCTAATTCCTTTCAGCTTTCTCAATGCCATTCTTAACTCTATTCCAGTCATCCATTTTCCTTCTTTCAACACCCTATACAAATCAGATTCTTCAACATCAATCATCATAAAACAACGAAGAAAGAAGAATTAAAGTTTTCGTTTCAATTTTCTTAAATTCAATAAAACCTTAACAATCTATCTTTACCAGCATTACCATCATCTCTAAGAAAACCTAACAAACTAAAAACCACAAAATTTAAGTAGTAAGATAATCTTACTAAATCATGGAAATTGAACTAACTAAAATAAGCAGTAAAGGGCAAGTAGTCATCCCATTGGCTATAAGAAAGAGGCTTGCATTAAAAGACGGAGAAACCTTGGCTGTTTCTACAAAAGACGATATATTAGTTTTGAAAAAAATAGAAAATCCTTTAGAAGACGACCTTAAGACATTAGAAGAAATAAAAGAGGCGTGGAAGGAAATTGAAGCGGGCAAATACAAAAAACTAGCTAGTGAAGATTTTCTTAAAGAAATCTCTAAATGGTAGATGTTATTTATACAGAGAAGTTTGAGCAGAAATTTAAAAAAGCAGACACTTCTGTTAAGGAAAAAGCATTAAAACAACTAAACAAAATTATTCAAAATCCTGAAACTGGTAAGCCTCTGCAATACGATTTGAAGGGGGAAAGAACAGTTTATGTTAAGCCGTTTAGAATTATTTATGCTTATTCAAATAATACTCTGTATTTTTTAAGATTTGAACATAGAAAGAAAGTTTATGATTAACCAATATGGTCTAGATAAAGCTTAAAAACACCAATTTTCTCTTTCATGTATGGCAGTACCATCCTCGAGAAGAAGAGCTGGCAAACTAGAAATTGATAATAAGGCGTAGACCTAAAAGCAAGATTTATATGAATATTTAACTTTATTTATATATTAAAGATGATACATTTAATAATTAACCTAAATAATAGAAAGGTTTATATATTAAAGACGATACATTTAATAATGATAAAAGGAAGCAACAAGTATGAAAAATTAGCAGAGTCGCTACAAGGTATCTATACTTTAGAAACTCTTGCAGATAGACTAAAGATAGATAGATCTAAAGCAGTCTATGTTATTCATAGATTGAGAAAACTGGGTTTTGTAAAGACTAGTTACGGGACAGAGAAGAAAAGATTGTACAATATATCTCTAAAAAATAAACAAAGAGGAATAAGCTATGTTGAAAAGATAAATGGGGCTTCCTCAAGTCGTGCTATTCAAGTTGCATCTTCTAACCCTTATTATGTACACGGCAGAGTTCCTTCTTATGAAGAAGCACTTATTTATGCAATAAAACAAAGAGATGTTCGTTACATTGTTGCTTCCTTAGCTTTATTTAGAAAGATATCTGATTGGAATTTGTTATACCGACTAGCTAAAAAAGAAGATTTGATACGAGAAGTTGTCGTGCTTTATGAAATTGCAAGAAAAGTAGTAAGGAAAGTGAAAAGAATGCCAAAAAGATTTTTACATCTAGCACAAAAAAGAAAAACTAATCGTTTTGATTATATTATCAGAGGGCTTTCTTCAGACGACTTTAAAGATACAGAAAAAAGATGGAAAGTTTATATTCCTTTAAACCGTGCTGATCTAGAGGAATATACAAGATGATCGACATACAACAACAAGAATCAATATTGATAGCAATAGGGAAGATACTTCCTAAGAAACTACAAGTTTATGCTATAGGTGGAACTGCCATGATGTTCATGGGCATCAAAAACTCAACATTAGATATCGACTTTGTTTTTGATAAAAAGAACGATAGAGAAGAGTTTATGGACACACTAAGAAAGTTGGGTGCTAAGGGATCAGATGTAACCCTTGTGTACGGTTTAAAGAATAATACCCCTCTAATGCTTGAGTTTGATAACTGTCGTTTTGATATGTTTATGAACAAAATAATTACCTCTAATTTTTCTGAAGCAATGAAAGAAAGAGCAAAAGAAGTACACGAATTTGGTAATCTCATAGTAAGAGTTGCAGATCCGAGCGATATCATTATAATGAAAAGCGCGACTTCTAGAGAAAAGGATTCAGAAGATATAATTGCCATCATTAATAAAAGTCATATCAATTGGGACGTGATTGTAGAAGAATCAAAAGAACAAGTTCGTTTAGGAAATGAAATTGCTATCATGGGCTTGGGAGAAAAACTTGAAAAGCTCACCAATCTAAAGGTAATCACCATTCCTGAAACTATCCCAAATAAAATCTGGAAGTTATTCAATAAGCAAGTCAAAGACAAGGCTAAAAAGTCAAAAAACCAACAGAATAAAAGAGTAAAAAGATAGAATGGAGAAGCAGCTATGTTGTATGATCCCTAATAATCAACACAGCATTCCAGCAATAAAATTTAAAAACATCAATTTTCTCTTTTATGTATGGCAGTACCATCCTCGAGAAGAAGAGCTGGCAAACTAGAAATTGATAATAAAGCAAGGCAGATAAAAGAGGAAGTAAAGAAAAGAGAAGCTAGTAACGAAGAAAAAATAACTCAAGAAGAACACGAAGCTCGAATGAAAATTCTAAAGGATTTAGGTCTTGTGAAATAGATATGGATTCACATTCAATAACCTTTTAATGACCTATCTACTCTCATCCTAATGAAAACACAATCTAAAAAACCTCGTCCCAATCCTAAAGTAATCATTTACGCGCTTATAGCCCTAGGATGTCTAGTTCTCATGTATTTAGTTCACTGGGCATTCATCATCCCAGCAGCAATTCTTTTATGGTTAAACTGGAAAGAGTTAGTGGGGAAGAAGTAGAAGCAGACAACATATTAAAAAACAGATAAAATTCGAGTGAATATAGTCTAAAGTAACTTAAACTTACTATAACTGCTTAAAGAATAAGCATCAACCAGTTTTTGCTATGCAAAAACTAGTACACAATTGTTTATATATTTTTACATTTTCCTTATTTATTAATCTATTGGGTTAAATATCTTAAAAACATAAAATATGGAATAAAAGCTTCCATATTTATAGAAAAGCTTAAAAAGTATGCTCTTATATATAAAATATGGAAAATAAGGCTAATAGGTTTTGGTTGTATCTTTTAGGGAAGGAAAAAAAAGTCCTTACAAAAGAAGAAGTTAGAGAGAACTATGATGAATTTCAGAAAATGTGGAAAGATAAAAAGAACGATTTTGAAAACGTATTTGATAGTTTGAGGAAAACCAGAATACGTTATATCTTCCATAAAAAATGGTATGTTCTAAGCAAAGAGGAATTTGAAGATTTAAAGAACAATAAATTTGAAGAGCATGAATTAATATTTAGATTCTTAGAAAACCAGAAGATTTCTTATTATATCGGATTGTCCAGTGCAAAATATCTTAATAATCTGACTTGGCAA
>JAUSKH010000038.1 GCA_030647095.1 Nanobdellota archaeon
TGATTCTGTTAGGGTTTATTTATACAATGCTACAAGTCTAGTTAATAATACAAATGTTAGCGGTGCGTTTGCATATGTTAACTTTACAGGATTAGCAGATGGTGCGTATTCTGTTAATGCTACTGCAAACGACACTTTTGGAAATATAAATCAAACTTCTGAGATAAGAAGATTTACTGTTGATACGATAAATCCTCTTGTTGATTATGGTACTGGAACTGCTGCTGCAGGAGCTAATCTCTCACAAACTTTTGTATATGTGAATGTGTCTTTAACAGAAACAAACGAAGCTAATATTTCTTTTGCTCTATATAACGCCACTTCCTTGGTGAATTTAACTAATTATACTACTTCTGTTAGAACGATAAATTGGACTGGATTAGCTGCCAATGTTACCTATACATACAATGTAACGGTTGTTGATTTGGTAGGACATACTAATGTTACTGCGACTAGACTTATTACATTTGATACGACAAAACCTTTGATTAGTTTTACAGGTGCTACTGATGTTGATGGTGCAAACTTCTCAACAAGAACTAATGTATATGTCAATGTTTCAGTTACAGAGACGAATGAGAAGAATATTACTTTCTATTTGTATAACACTACGGTTTTAGTTAATTCTACTGCGTATATCACTGGTGTTAGGACAATAAATTGGACAGGATTATCAAATAATAGTATTTATACTTATAATGTGACTATTTTTGATTATGCGGGTAACAGCAATACAACTAGCACAAGGACTATTACGTTTGATAATGTTGCGCCATCGATTCAATATGTAAATCCAAGCACAGCTGATGGCTCTAGTCCAGAGCAATCTTATATTAGGGTAAATGTTACTGTTAGTGATACAAACTATGTGAGGAATATTTCTATTAGCTTATTTAACTCGACCGGTGGGCTTATAGTAAGCAATTCTTCTGCGTCCTCTCCATCTTCATTTTATATTGAGTTCCCTAATCTTGTCGTTGGTATTTATTATGTGAATGCCTCTGCTAATGATAGTTCTGGAAATATTAACTTTACAAGCTCAAGAACAGTTAGTTTGATTAATAATACTACGCCTAGTAGTTCTAGTAGTGGTTCTTCTTCTGGAGGTTCGTCTGCTAAAAAGGACTTTTGGTCTAACACCTATGTATATGATAATCAAGAATTTAGCCAAACAGGTTCTTTGACGAGATTGCTTGGGAAGACTGAAAGAGTACGTGTTAAAGTTGATGGTGTTCTTCATCATGTTGGTGTAACTGCTGTTAACGGTAATCAGGTTGTTATTAATACTTCATCTGTATCTCAACAGGAGACAATAAATATTGGAGACTCTGCGAAATTTGAACTAACTGGTGACAGTTATTATGATTTATTAATAAAGATAAATAGTATCATGAGTGGCAAAGCAAACTTAACTATATCTTCGATTCATGAATTAAAGCAGGTTGTACCTCTTGTTTCTCCTCCGATAAACGAAAATACTCCTGAGCCTACTGCTAATCCTGCGCCCATTT
Organism: Nanobdellota archaeon; assembly: GCA_030647095.1. Taxonomy (GTDB): domain Archaea; phylum Nanobdellota; class Nanobdellia; order Pacearchaeales; family GW2011-AR1; genus UBA73. Next base: position 1,512 of record JAUSKH010000038.1, read on the forward strand.
TAGAATCTCCACAAACTAGTAAAGATGTGTCTAGCGCTTTGATTTGGGTAATTGTGTTGATAGTTGTTTTAGTAATTATAGGAATTATTCTATATAAACATCGCTGGAAAAAGAAGAATCCCTTTTATCAGTTTTATTAGATGATTATTAAAAGCGTTTCTCTAGTAGTATTTTATGGCTTGGACTAAACCAAATTTAGAGATGGCTCCTCTTATTGGGATATTTAGGATTAGAAGAAATTTTGATAGAACAATTCCTTTCTTTTGGGTTTTTCTTTTCTCGTTATTATTCATGATTGTGGGTCTTTCGATTAAACTTATTAGAATTTTTGCTTGGGTCGGAGGATTTGTTTTTCTTATATGCGGCAATCATTTTTATGTTGATGTATCAAAAAGTCCTTTAGTCTTACTCTTTGGGACTTTTGAATGCATGAAAATTCCTCTCGATTTTGGAATTTTCTGCACAGAGAATTGCAACTCTTAAGCAATTCTCTTGCTTCAGGAATGAAATTCCTGAGAGTGCTCAAGAATTTCTAATTCTTGACATGCTCAAGATGTATGGATTAATGAAGCATCTTGACATAAGGGGAATAGACAGAATTGTCCAGCTTTTAGTGGTAGGATGGCTATGTGCTTTCCACTAAACTTGTGCTGTTAAGGCTTGCGGCTGCTAGGAATAAGAAAGATAATTTTGATGCAAAGGCTTAAATAGGGAAAAATTTTTAACTTATTACTGACGAATAAGTTATCCTTATTCTCAGGTGTTCAATGACGATACGCAAAGGCGATAAAATAAGTATAGAATATGAAGGAAAATTAGAGAATGGAGAGATTTTTGATTCTACTAATCATGGGGATCATCATCATTCTTTTGAATTTATTGTAGGATCTGGAGAAGTTATCAAAGGGTTTGATGAAGCGGCTATAGGTATGGAATTAAATCAGGAAAAGGAAATTTCTATAGGGCCTGAAAATGCTTATGGTACTTATGATGAGAAATACGTTAGAGAGGTTCCGAGGAATTTATTGCCAGCAGAACCCGAACCACAGGAAGAGATGACTCTTGTAATGAAAACTCCTGATGGAAGACAGATGCTTGCAACTATCAAAAAGGTGACAAATGAAAACGTTCAAATAGACTTGAATCACCCTCTTGCTGGCAAAAAGTTAAATTTCAAAATTAAAATAGTGGGAATTAATAAAATTAATTCTAATGTTAAATAGATATAAGGAGGACAAAATATGGACAGAGGATTTGGCAGATCAAGGCAAGGCGGCGGCAGATCATTTGGCGGCGGCGGCAGATCGAATTTTGGCGGCCCAAGAGAAATGCATAAAGCAGTATGTTCTGAATGCAAGAAGGAATGTGAAGTTCCTTTCAAACCAACAGAAGGAAAGCCTGTTTATTGCAGAGACTGTTTTAGAAACAAGAAAGCTTATTAATTAATTTAATCGGCAATCAATAAATTATTTTATTTTTTTTATTATACTTCTTTTTACGCTGTTTGGACGGTTGTTCAAACAGGTGTTTGGACGTTTTATAGCAATATTTAAAAGAAAGCATGAGATGTTGGATTATGTTTAACATCAATGAAAAGTTAGCCAGAAAATATAGAAACGCGCTAGATAGAGATGGATGGAAAGAGGAAACTAGGCTGCATGTTGTTTGGGGATTTGAAAAAAAGCTGGAATTGCTTAGGGAATATATTGGTTTGCTTGAGTTTGAATTAGATCAATTAAGAAGGGTTGAAGGTAAAGATGTTTTGATTGTTCCAAGCGAGCTTGTTGATAGAGGCCGAGGAAAGTATGTGTTGTATAGTAAACCTGCTGTAAATGGTGCTTGAAAACTACCTTTAATCATTCTCTTCTATTGATAGAACCTAGGAACGCCATTAATATAATCCAATGGAATTTGTGCGGTTTTTGTTAGATTCTCAAGGGTTTTACGATCTAATTTTCTCAATTTGCCTTCTAAATGCCAGTTATTATTATATATTCTTAAAGGAATCCCATTTGTAACTAGCCCTTCAGAGTTCATTCTTGCAAATTCTTTTATACATTGTACAACAATTCCTTCATCAATACCGATCAGTCGCTCCTCCCATGGATGATTAATAACAATAATCGCGTATAGATCTTCTGGTTCCTCTGATCTTTTCTCTTGAGGAAAGAACCTGGCGAAATACAAGAGGGATTTTCTGTCCTGCATCATGTTTGTTATTGTAAAGGATATTTAAACTTTCCTTAGTTTAAACGAACTTATCCTTTATGCTGAAAGGTTTGAGAGAAAGCTAAAAGATTTAGCTTTGAGGATTTAGTTTATTTTTATGAATTGTTCCAGATAAATTCTGCTTTAAAATAGAGTCTTCCTCGTAGGGCTCTGGTGTTAAGAATCCTTTAGTTTTAAGAATTGAATAAACTTCACGGCAGAAATCTCTATGATGGATCATTCGATGATGATTAGGACAAAGACCTACTAAGTTAGAACGGCTGTTGTTTATGTGATTGTGATCTAAGTGATGTAATTCAACCATTTTATCAAATTCGCAAATTATACATTTAGAAGTAAGCTCATTGTAAAACTCAGAAGAAATGTTGTGGGCTTTTTCTTTATTGTATTGTTTTACTTTTTCTATATGAAAAACAGAATTGTAACAACCTGCACAAAACCCCCAACCCTGTATAGGTCTCATTCTATGGCACCGTTTACATTCAAATTTCGGAGGGTTCCAGAGCAAGCGCCTATAACAGTTATGACAAACTCCTTTTGTTACTCGCTTCGCTATTTTATTACATTTAGGACAAACAACCTCTTTTAGTTCAGACATAGAAGATTTACGAACTACTTATTAATATATTTTTGCTTTTTATTTAATTTTGAGGATTTAAAGGCCAAAAGGGCGCACAAGCACCATTAACCGAATGTTTAATTTGGAGGAATTTCTGATTATCCAAGTCAAATATCACCAAAAAGCATTAAAATTCCATAAAGAAGCAATATGACATTTAAAACAATACTGACAATTGCGTGTCCTTTTCCGCTTAATTTAGAATCGTGGGATATTTTTATTAGTGTAGCGATTCCTAAAATCAAGCCAAAGATTGTGGAACCTAAGACTAAGACTATGATAAACAGTATATCTATGCCGGTGTTCCTACCTTGTACGAAAGAGTTTAAAATAAAGGTTGAAAGAATATAAAGTCCGTAGCCTATAAGTGGTAAGATCCAGCCCCATATAGCAAGTTTGCTTTTCACGTCTTAATTAGGTTTGCATGTTATTAAAACCTTTCTATTTGTTGTTGTGCGCGTTTAGACTTTGGCGCTCGAGGTATCGCGCGGTCGGCGCTTCGCGCCTCCAATTTAGTGTGGCTATTTTTCTTTGGGTTTGGGCGGGAAATTGATTGATTAAACGAAGTTTAATAGTGTGCTGAAAGATTTGAGAGAAAGCTAAAAGATTGAGCTAAGAATAAAAAGAAAAGAATCAAAAAGTCTTTGCGTTTACCTCGGCTTAAAAGCCGAGGTTTGTTCAGGACTTTTGGATGCATGAAAATTCCTACTGATTTTGGAATTTTCTGCACAGAGAATTGCAACTCTTAAGCAATTCTCTTGTGCTCAAGATT
>JAUSKH010000049.1 GCA_030647095.1 Nanobdellota archaeon
AATATTATGGAGAATAAAGAATGAGCATCTTAAGAAATAAGAATAACGGCTGGGTAAAATACTGGCAAGACAGAGTTAGTACTGGAGGTAATTATTATGGTAAAAAAACTTATAGTGCTGATAGGATAATAAAAATTCTAAATATACAAAAGAACGACACTGTCTTAGATATAGGCTGTGCAAAAGGCGCCCACTTAACTGATATTAAAGATAAAACAAAAGCAAAATGCTACGGTATAGATATATCTTCTATAGCCATTAGTCTTAACACAGATAAAAGAATAGCTCTAAAAGTAGCAGATATGGAAAAAACAGGTTATAAAGAAAATAAATTCACAAAAGTTTTTTCCCTAGGTACTTTTGAACACACTCCACGCTCTCTTTCTGTGTTCAAGGAGTTAAATAGAATAATGAAGAAAGATGGTGTCGCTCTAATAACTGTTCCAAACAAATACGCTTTCAATCATATAACTAAAAATATAAAGATGGTTATAGGCACTTGGGATTTAGGATATGAAAGGAGCTTTACTAGAGGGGAACTAAGAAGAATCTTCGCACGTTCAGGTTTTAAGCTTGAAAAGTATTGGGTAGACCCACATATCCAAGTTGCAAACGTCTTTAACTACATGGATAATCGCTTAAATAAAATAAATAATAAACATTTTGGATTCTTTGTTTACACTGTTTTGAGAAAAGTAGAAAATGTCCATTAGAACTACTTATACTATTGATGTAGAACCTGACTTACACGATCATCAATATAAAGGAATAACTGAAGGTTTAAAAAAATTTGAGAAGATTTGTGATAAGCATAAAATAAAACCAATACTATTTGTCACAGCAGACTGTATTAAAAAATATCCAGAAATATTTAAAAGACTTGAGAAAAAAGGCTGGGAAATTTCTTTACATGGCTTTACACATAAAAGATTTGATGATATACCTTATAAAGAAAAAGAAGACGAAATAAAACAGTCCTTAACTTACTGGAAAAAATATCTCAACTCTAAGCCAAAAGGCTTTAGAGCACCCCAACACAGTATAGACGAGGATACTCTAGACTTATTAGAGAAATACGGCTTTGAATACGATTCCAGTCAAACACCACTAAACTTTCTACAACTTCTTTTTTTCCCACACAAATTCCCATTATGGATTAAAAGTTTTTTAACTCCTAGAAATCCATATAAAATAAGAAAAAATCTTTATGAATATCCTCCTTCCGCACTCAAAATTCCTTTTGTTTCCCTAACAGTTAGAGTTTTACCTAAACCTTTTCTTAGAGCATACATTGCACTCATTAAAGCCTTCCATACTCATCCTATGTTCTATGCTCATTCATGGGATTTCATAAAGCTTCCAGAAAGCAGAATAGATAGGACTTTCCCATACACAAAGCTTTTAGATAAGCTAGATTACATAATATCTCTAGAAAATGAAAATCCTTGAACTAACGAATTTCTCATCAGGCATCTGCGGAGTATGGTCTCGTGTAAAAGAGGAAGCTCTAAGACTCTCAAAAGAAGGACATCAAGTAGTTGTATTCACATCTAATCTTACTAAAGGTTCAAAAGAAATAGCAGCCTCACATGACAAAATCAATTTTATACTAATAAAAAGATTTCCTGCTAAAAAGTTAGGCGGAGAAAGTTATCTAAATTGGTATTCAGATACCACAGAAAATGAAATTTTCAAATTTAAACCAGATCTCATAATAGCGCACTCCTACCGTCACAGCCACACTCTTAGAGCTCTAAAAACAGCAAAAAAAATAGGCTCAAAAATCTTCCTTGTAACTCATGCCCCATTTGTTGATAAGAATACAACCCGTTCTCTCCTAGCCAAATGGGCAGTTAAATATCATGATAGCGCATTTGGACCGAGTAGGAAATTAAATCAGTTTGATAAAATAATAGCAATAACTAAATGGGAATTTCCCTATCTAAGAGCGTTAGGCATCAAAAGAGAAAAAATAGCTTATATGCCTAATGGCATTCCAGAAGAATTTTTCTCACAAAAAAAATTAAAAGAGACTAATAAAATATTATTCTTAGGACGAGTCTCCCCAATCAAGGATCTAGAAACACTAATCAAAGCAATAGCTCTAATAAGTAATAAGAGCATCAAGCTAGAAATACTAGGTCCAGCAGAAGAGCAATACATAGCTAAACTAAAACATCTAATAAAACATCTAAATCTCCAGCCAAGGATACTATTCTCTCCTCCAATTTTTGACATAAAAAAGAAAATTTCCAAAATTGATTCAGCAAAAATATTTGTTCTACCTTCAAAGCGTGAAGCAATGCCTCAATCACTTATAGAAGCCATGTCCCGTGAAAAAATAGTCATAGCCAGTAAAAACCCTGGCTCTAGTGATATCATCACAGAAGGCAAGAACGGCTATCTTTTTCCAGTCGGTGACGCAAAAGCGCTTGCTCAAAGAATAAATCTAGCTTTATCAAGCCCACATTCATCAATGAAAAAATCTGCCAGTGAATCAGTAAAACAGTTTTCCTGGGATAAAATTATTCAGAAACTAGACAAACTTATACTTACAGCTCATAATTAGTAGGGTCTTCAATATTTGCCCAACAAAAACCTTTTTTCCTTAATCTACAAGCAAGACACTCACCACAATGCCTTCTTAATCCAACATAACAGCTAAATGTTTTATTAAAATCAACGCCTAATTTCAAACCAAGAATAATAATATCTTCCTTATCTTTCCTGATAAGCGGAGCATGAATTTTAAAATAATTAGAACACATTTCCTTACTAACAGAATTCATTTTATTTACAAATTCCTGTGTCGCATCAGGAAAAGGTTCTTTACCTTCATTCTTAAAACCAACAAAAATATCACTTTTCTTCTTTTCTCTTACATAATTAGATTCAGCTAAAGCAAGAGCATACATCAAAAACACAGCATTTCTACAAGGAACATACCATTGTTCGCTTTCTTTGACAGTATTTCCAACACCTTTTTTATTCCTAATTTTAGAATTATCACCTTTGTTTATAAGAGAATCAGACAATTTAGCTAATTCATGAATCTTTATCTCTCTAAACTCTGCTTTAAGTTCCTTAGCACATCTTTTTGAAAATTCTCTTTCTTTCTTCAACGCCTTCTGATTATAATTAAAGAATAATACAACTATCTTATCATACCCTAATCTCTTCTTCACATAGTGAGCAGTTACTATACTATCTAATCCTCCAGAACATAGTACAATTGCCTTTTTCATCAGATTTATGACTAAATAAACTTTATAAGTCTGTGTTTCTCTCTCGTTCTATGAAGAAACTCGCAAAAGAACTAAAGAAAGGCGACAGCCTTCTAATAGGCGGAGAAAAACTATCCATAGAAATAATTGAGACTTCCGATATAGGTAAACAAGGCACGCAAAAAGTCCGCCTAGAGGCAAAAAAGGCAAATGGTGAAAAAGTAGTTATCATAAGACCTGCAGATTACCCTTTTAATGTAGAATAAAATGATTGATATTATAATAACCTCCTATAAAGAACCAAAAGCCACAGTCAGGGCAGTTCAGGCATTTCTAAAACAAAAAATTCCAGGAGACTTTAGAATTTTTGTAGTTGACCCATTTCCAGAAGTAGAAAAATTCATAAAAACAAATATAAAAAATAAGAATGTGCATTTCATCCTTGATCCTGGAGAAGGAAAAAGCTATGCTCTGAATATGCTTTTTCAGGACTACGGCTCCCAAAATAAAGAAGATATATTCATCATGACTGATGGAGACGTATATGTTTCAGAAAATACAGTACAAGAAATTATTAAAACATTTAAAGACCCACAAATTGGTTGTATAACAGGCCATCCAATACCTATAGACTCAAGAAAAATAAAATATGGCTACTGGGCGCATCTTGCATTCGCAGGTATTCACAAAGTTCGCCAGCATCTTTCTAAAGAAAGAAAATTCTTTGAATGTTCAGGCTATCTATTTGCCATCAGAAAAGGAATCATCCTAGATTTTCCATTAGAAACTTCTGAAGATAGTATAATACCTTACTTATTCTGGAAAAAAGGGTATAAAATAGCCTATACAGAAAAAGCTGAAGTCTACGTTAAAAATCCTGATAATTGGCACGATTGGCTAGCCCAAAAAATCAGAAATGTAAAAGCTCATGAAAACTTAAATAAAATATCTCCTGAAATGCCTAGAACAAAATCCTTTTTTAATGAAATTAAGCAAGGCTTCTTCTTTTCGCTTACCTTTTCCCAAAGCATCAAAGAATTCTTCTGGACCCTAGAGTTTTTCCCAGCCCGTCTTTATATGTACCTTAAATCATTTAAAGAATTAAAGAAAGGTCACCCATATAATGACGGCTGGCGTGAAACAGAAATACACTCTACAAAACCTCTTGATTAAGCTTCTTTAATAGAGAAAGATTCCTCAAGCACGACCCAGAATTCCTAATTGATACAGAAGATTTATTTCTTAAGCGGCTCTCTAATAACTATTCTGTCTTTTTTAACTAAAGTCTCTATTTCTAATTCTGCATCTTCTAATTCTTTATAACCCTGTCTAATTAGTTCCGTACCTTCCTTAAATTTATTCATAGACTCTTTTAAGGGTATATTCCCAGATTCCAGACCATTAACAATTTTTTTGAGCCTTTCTAAATTTCCTTCAAATGAATCTTCCTTTTTTACCATATTATCTTTTTATTTTCTTAACTTCAGCTTCTAACTCTCCTTTATAGAATATTACATTTATATTATTATGTATTTTTACTTCGGTTGCACTTTTTATTATCCTATTTCCTTTCATTACAATGCTATAACCTCTTTCAAGTATCGCATTAGGATTCAATGCAGATAATTTAGAGTCTAAAATTTCCAAACTTTTTCTTTTTAGACTCATACATTGAGATATTTTTGTTTGAAGCATATATTCAAAACTGTCAATATTTTGATAATATGCGTGTATTGCTTCAAATGGATTTTTAAAAATAGGCCTGTTTGAAATTTCTTCTAGGCGAGATTTATTAATTTTTATTATATGACCTACAGCATTTAATATTCTTTCATTAAAATTATTTATTAATTTTTTCAGTTCGTTAATATCTGGCACTGCTTTTTCAGCAGCAGCTGAGGGTGTTGGAGCCCTATAATCTGCAACAAAATCTGCTATTGTAAAATCTGTTTCATGACCTATTGCAGAAATTATTGGTATTTTAGATTGAAAAATTGCTCTTGCAACACTTTCTTCATTAAAGCACCATAAATCCTCTAATGAACCACCACCTCTTGCTAAAATAATTACATCCACATCATAATCCTCTTGATTTATTAATTCAATAGCGTTTACAATGGAGTTTGATGCTTCTTTTCCCTGAACAGGTGTAGGAACAATCAATAGTTTTACAAGAGGATATCTTCTTTTTAAAACATTTAAAACATCATGCATAACTGCCCCATTTAATGAAGTAATTAATCCAATTGTTTTTGGAAACTGGGGTAATTGTTTTTTATGCTCATTTAAGAATAATCCTTGTTTTTCTAATTTATTTTTTAATTGAATAAAAGCAAGATTTAATGACCCAATACCGTCTGGTTGTATTTCTTCAATAATTAGGCTATATTTTCCATAAGGCTCATAAACATCTATGCCTCCTCTAACGATAACTTTCATTCCATGTTCTAACTTAAAATTTATATTTTCACAATTCTTTTTAAACAAAACGCAATTAATCTGACTTTGTTCATCTTTTAAAGTAAAATATATATGGCCTGAAGAATATAGTTTTGGAGAAGATATTTCTCCCCGCAAATAAAAATCTCCCAGTTTTTTATCCCCCTTTAATCTATTTTTTATATACCTAGTAATCTCAGAAACACTAAATATCCTTTTGTCTAGTAAATTTGAAGTTATAACCTGAGCATTAGATAAAAGATTTTTTTGTTTTTTACCAAATAGACCAAATGCCATGATAATTAAAGAGGATGCAGTCTTTTATATCTTTTCTAGGAATATTTATCTAGCCGTCAAATATTAAAACTTCACCACTCTTACTTTTTTATCATGAAAATACTTGATATCCCAAAACAAAACAGACCTAGAGAACGATTTTTAAAACTAGGCCCAGAAGCATTAAGTGATACAGAACTTTTTGCAATACTCCTAAGAACTTGAAGCAGAGGTTAAGGATGGAGAGATTAGGCTAAAGAAAAAGCCAGAGAAGAAATAGAGGTTTAAATCATTGATTGGGCATCAAATAGTCTTTCTTGACTATACGATACCATCGTATAGTAATGGCATAAACTATACTATACCATCGTAAAGCTTAAAAGGGTAGAAATTATAGATATTCTATGGAAATAGAAGCAGAGCTGTATAGGCAGAATCCTTGGTGGGAGAATAAATTCAAAGAAACGAGTTATCCTAGAGAGAAATATACTTCACAAATTTTAAAAAATTTAAAAACGAAGGAAATAATTCTCATAACTGGACTTAGAAGGATAGGCAAGACAACTTTGATTATGCAGACTATTAAGCGTTTAATTGAAAATAAAATCAAGCCAGAAGATATTTTTTTTATCAGGATAGACTCTTTTAATCTCCTAGAGTTTAGCATCCATCAGCTTATAGAAGAGTATAGAAGAATCCACAAGAAAGCTTCTTCCGACTTCTTTTATTTATTTTTAGATGAAGTCTCGACAAGAGATAATTTTGAACAGGAACTAAAAAGCATTTATGATAATGAAAATATCAAAGCCATTTGTTCCTCTTCTATTGCTACTTTGATGAGGGATAAGAAAGCCAGTTTGACAGGAAGGACAAAAACTATTGAAGTGATGCCCTTGGACTTTCAGGAATTTTTAGAATTCAAAGAAGCAAAAATATCAAAGTCAGATTCTGCAAAACTGGAAAGCTATTTCAGAGATTATTTAAAAATTGGAGGTGTTCCATATTATGTTCTTACAGAAGATAAGTCTTACTTAAATGAACTGGTCGAAAGCATTATTTACAAGGATATAATTGCATATCATAAAATAACTGCTGAAAAAACAATTAAGGAACTCTTTGTTCTTTTATGCCAAAGAGTTGGAAAACCTATGAGTTATAATAAAATTGCGGAAATCTTAAAGATTTCGGTAGATAGTGCAAAAAGATATGTTGGCTATTTTGAAAAAGCGTATTTATTTTATGTCGTTGACAGATACTCTAAATCTCTCAATGAAAGAATAACTTCCCCCAAAAAGATTTATATTGGAGATGTGGGGATTAAAAATTGTATTACAGGATTTAAGGATTTAGGCGCAAGCTATGAGAATTTAGTTTTTTTAAAAATCAAAGATAAAAATCCAGAATATTATCTTGAAAATTCGTCTGAAATAGACTTTATAACAAAAGATGAGCTAATTGAAGCGAAGTACAACAGTGGATTAGATGAGAAACAGAAAAAAGCATTTAAGTCTGTAAATATAAAAAATAAGATTATAGTTAATGGCTACTCTTTTTTTGTCTAAAGTGACTTTAGGTGGACGTTAGACAGAAATATGGTCTACAAAACCCATGGATTAAGTGCAAGGGTTATTGAATAAATAAGCCATCGATACAGCTAGAACTATTTTAGAACGTATTTTCCTTTACCTTTAAACTGCAGGAGATTTTTATCTCTAAGAATCTGGAGCTGTTGCCTAATTTTATCCTTAACGTGGAAGTTATTAGGATGTAACATTGCCAATGCTTTTTCATATTGGTAGATGTCTTGTAATGTAAAATCTTTTTTCTTGAGCTGATGGATAACGTTAAGGATATCAATTGTCCAGCTTCTTTCTATTAGAGGGGATTTTTTAATGAATTCTATCTTATGCCATTTTTCTTCTACAATTTTCCTTTGTAATATATTTCCATCTTGAATAATTGGGATTCTTCCTTCAGGAGGGATTTTTTCAAGTAGGACATTACAACCTATCCAACCAGCCCTCTTAGCTGATTCTGCAAGTGGTTTTCTCTTTTCTATAACTTCAGGAGTGAAGAAGAAAGAGGGTACTAGGAAGAGGTTTTTCACGTAATAATCTACGGTATATTGTAAAAAGAAGAAGTTGGGTCTCATGTTTTGATGGATGGATTTTATCATTACTCCATAAGCACCATCGTTAATTTTCCTTCCAAAATTGGGTAGCTGGCTCTTTAACTGGAATTGTTCTTTACATTGAGAACAGGAAAAATCTGCGACAGGATTATTGTTTGCGAAAGGGGTTAGTTGTGAGTGGAGGCAATGTGGACAGAACATCTGTGAAGCCATCCATTGCTCAGTGAGAACTCGTATTCTCTGGGAGTTGCTTTTGTACTTTACAAGCACGATAGGATTTGCTAGAGAGAGGTTCATGGCAGAATATTATATTTAAATTACGGATCTATTTAAATACTGCCAAGATCAAATAAAAATATGAAGATTACTCAGACCACAATTCAGAAAACTTTCTACGTGCAAATTAAAGATAAGACTTATTATGTTGATTTTGTTAATTCAGATGACCACAATTTGAGTTTATTAAATAGAAATAACTGGGAAATATACGATGAGAGTCATGAAGAGTTAGACCTATATACGTATGATAATACAAATAAGAAAAGAGCCAGAGAAATAAAAAAGAACTGGCAGCTTGCTAAAAAGCTGATAAACTTTTGTATAAAACATTTCAATGATTATGAACCCTTGAAGTAAATCCGAAAGAAAAACTGCCAGAATACTTGATTTAAATATGATCTTAATCATATAACCAATATAATGGTTAAATGATATTAAAACCTCACTAAACCGAATAACTTTGCTTTATAAATACCGAAAAGCTTAAATCACATGGATGGGTGGGTATATGAGACAGTAATGCGACTTGGCGTTTCGTCTCTTTTGATGAGACAAAAAGTGTTACGGTTCTTAGAACCCTGGTTACTGTCTTCATTTTCTTATTAAATTTGTTAACTCTTCTATATTTAATTTTAAAATATTGTACTCTTTTGCTTCTTTATTGCGCTCCCTCAGGTTTCTTGCTGCAGTGTCTACCATAGAAGGCTTCTGAAATCTTGTTTGAATAATATCCTCTGGTCTAAAAGAGGAAACTATCTTAGAGATATTTTTATATATCATATCTCTAATTTCATGAAAATGCCCATCGAAGTCGTTACAAATTTCAACATTTAAATCATCTAAATACCCTAAATCCTTTATCGCTTTTTGCATTAATAATATTATTATCGTTGTATGAAGCCTAATTCTAAGCCTCATCTTATCAGTCTTCTCGTTTTTTCCTAATTTCCACAACTTTCCTTGTTTATATAGACTTGTAATCATATCCTTTACATCTTGAGGAACATTAATACCATAGATTTCTTTCTTGTTTAGAATCAAAGCAATAGAATAATCTTTCTCGAAAATATCTCTACCCGATTTATCAATTTGAAATAAAGTTATCATTTTCACAACCCTTCCTTAGCTTGCTCTTTAAACCCAATTAATTCCACTCTTAGTTCCTCGACCGAACTTACAATCTTCATGGAAGCAATAAGAATTGCACTCAAATATTCCAAAGCCTCTAAAACAGGCTCATCTGTTTTAATGCCTATTGCAGGAATGCCTTTAGCGTATGCATAACCTAATTCCCATGCAGTTCCTGCACCTACGTGCAAACCATCCAAAACAGCAACCACTAAATCAACCTCATTAAATCCTTGTCCAATATCTCCTTCAAATATTCTTTGAATATCATTAATTGATTCAGCAAGCCCAACATCCCTATGGGGAAGAAAAGTTTCAAATCCTAAGGAAGTGCATAGTCTCTCAATTTCTTCAAGCTGCTCTTGCTCAGATTCTGTTCTGATTTTACCTGCAATATAGACTTTCATACATATCATACCCTAAGCATACTTATAACCTTTATCCGAATAAAAAGATTTAAATAATACATCGTATTACAATTAACACATATGGCAAAGACAATAACAACCCGCTTACCTGACGAATATGTAATCGGAATAGGAAAAATAGCAAAGATAGAGAAGTTAGATACATCAGGAGTAATTAGAAAGCTTTTAGCGAAAGCTATAGGGGAATGGAAAAAGGATTATGCTATTGATATGTATAAAAGAGGAGAATTCTCATTTGGGCAAGCCGCAAAGGCTGCAGAGATAAGTATGTGGGATTTTCCAAACTTATTAAAAGAAAAGAAAGTCGCGCTAAATCTCGATGTAGAAGAATTAGAATCCGAGTTAGAAACAATAAAATGGAAAAGGAAGTAGTATCTAACTCTAGCTCAATAATCTTTCTAGCAAAGTTAAATATTTTTGATTTAGCAAGAAACGTTTTTTCCAGAATAATTGTGCCAAAAGCAGTAACTAAAGAATTATTCGAAAAAGACTCACCGGAAAATGAAATAGTTAAAAGAGAATTGAATAATTTTCTGAAGGAAAGCGAAGTAAAAAATATTAAAGACTTTCCACTCGACGAAGGAGAAAAAGCAGCTATTTCGCTATGCTTAGAAAAAAATGTAGGAATTTTCTTGTCTGATGATAAGAAAGCAAGAAGATATGCTAAATCCCTAGGAATAAAAGTAATAGGGATACTAGGGATTTTACTAGATAACATACAAGAAAAAAAGATAGATAAAAAAGAATTTCTAAGGTTATTGAATAAATTGATAGAAAAGGGTTATTATATTTCCCCCGCATTATATGCAGAAGTAATGAAGAAGATAGAAGAGTTGCAGTAGGAGCATAACTTGCTTTATAGTGGCAAGCTCTTCATCAATAAGCGTCCTTAAATCAGATATTACTACTTCTGTAGTTTACTCTTTGTCATACTTAAATCATCTAACTCTACTTCATAAAAAATAGTAAGGAAAACTTTAAATAGTACTTATGACCTTAAGTACTTATGGGAGAAATGAAAATAAAGATTAATGATGGTTTGGAACAGGTTTTCAGAAAGGTTGCTATGCGTAGATTTGGATATCATCGGGGCTCAATGAGCAAAGCAGCTCAGGAAGCATTTGAACAATGGACTTCTATACAAGATGTACCCGATCATAAAGAAGACCCGGTAGAGATGATTTCTGGATTAATGAAACATGTGAAAAAGAATTCAGTAGAATTACAGCATGAGGCTTGGGAAAGGGTTGGTAGAAAGCATGCTCATTGATGCAAATATCTTCCTAGAAGTTCTTCTAGAACAACAAAGCAGTGGTAGATGCAAGGCTTTTCTAAATTTGTTAAAAACGGGAGAACAAAAAGCAATTCTGACAACATTTTCTATTGACTCAATAATATTATCTATGTATAGAGAAAGAGTAAAAGAAGAAAAAATAAAGATATTCTTACGTAGCTTATCACAGTATAAAGGTTTGAAAATATATTCTATAAGTTTACGTGATAGATTTGAAGCTTTAGACCAAATTAAAAGATATAATTTAGATTATGAAGATGCAATAACATTACAGGCAGCAATTTCAACAAAATGCTCATCTATTCTTAGTTTTGATAGGCATTTTGATAGGGTAAAAGAACTAAAAAGAGAAGAACCTTAAATCAATTTATAGTAAATGATATTAACATTCTTTATAGAGGACTTTGAATAACCCCTGTTTTTTCCTTCTTTCAAAGTCCTTCTTAGAGAGTTTTGAAAGTTTTGTAAGGGTTTTTCAAAACTCTCTATAGGTTATAAAACTCCCACCATCGAACTTAAAAATACTATTTTGCTTCCTCTTCTATGAAAATAGTAATAATAAAGCTTGGCGCAGCAGGAGATGTAATAAGAACTTTACCAATAGCAAAAGCCATGAAAGAAAAATACAAAGATGCAGAAATCACTTGGATTACTAAAGACAACATCGCAGATATTCTAAAACCAAGCGAATTTATTGATAATGTATACACTTTGCCTTACACTGGCCCACAACAATTTAACTTACTCTACAATTTCGATATTGAAGATGAAGCAACTCAACTAGCACTTATAATTAAAGCAGATAAGAAATATGGATTTTCCAAAGAAGGGAATTTTCCAGTAGCGTTTAATTTTGGCGCAGAAGAATATCTTAATACTTTTTTTGATGATGAAGTAAAAAAGGAAAATCAAAAAACCTATCAAGAGTTAATGTTTAATGCAGCAGAATTAACCTATAAAAGAGAACACGTTGGAATTATATTAACTAAAGAAGATCGTGAATACGCACTAAAATTCTTTCAGGATAATAAAATTCTAAAATATAATGTTTTAGGTATTCATATGGGTGCTTCTTCCAGATGGCCTTCAAAAGTCTGGCACGAATCTAAACTTATTGAGTTCATACAGCAAGCAAATAAAAAAAATTATGAAATAATTATCTTTGGTGGTCCAAATGAAGCATTTAAACATGAAGCTCTTCTAGAAAAACTAGAACAGAAAAATATTATAGCACACGCAAATAATCCTGACAATACTAATAGGCAATTTGCCTCTCTTATTGAACGCTGTACAGCAATAATCTGTTCAGATAGTTTTGCTTTGCATGTGGCTCTAGCTCTCAAAAAACCCACAATAGGCTTATTCTTCTGCACAAGTCCTCATGAAGTTGAAAGCTACGGACTATTAAAAAAAGTTGTCTCTCCACTGCTAAAAGATTTCTTTCCAGAACATATGAATGAATATAATGAAGAACTCGTAAAAAGCATTTCTCCACAAGAAGTTTTAGAAGCACTGGAAGACTCTCTAAAAATAGATACAGTTACAGCAATCATCAAACACCCAACAGAAGAAAAAGTGCTAATCATACAAAGAAGCATTAAAGATTCAGTTCACAATAATCTCTGGGCATTTCCTGGCGGAAGATGCGAGCAGGGAGAATCTGTCAAGCAAACACTCCAAAGAGAAGTAAAAGAAGAAGTAGGCTTAGATATAAAATCAATAGGCAAAAAAATTGCAGATTACACCTATCCTATAGAAAAAGGAATATTACTAAGAGGAGCCTCCTATTTTGTCTTCCCAACAAGTACAGAAACCGAAGAAGGTCTAGATGTACAAGCACTTCAATGGGTAACTCCTGAAGAACTTAAAAACTATCCCCATATAGATGGAATGGAAGACGAAATATTAAAGGCGCTTTACAGCTAATTTAAATCACAAAGTAGAAAGAAATAAAAGCCTTCTAAAGTACCTAAATTCATGATATCAGAAGATGCAGAAAATCTCAATATTGCTCTAAAAAAAACTCTTGACCTGGAAAAAGATAATCTAGAAAAGATGATTTCTATAGGCCTAGAGTGCTTAAGCTCAGGAGGAAAAATTCTAGCATGCGGAAACGGAGGTTCTGCTTCACAAGCCCAGCATTTTGCAGCAGAATTAGTTGTAAGATTAAAGAAAAATAGAAAAGCTCTTCCTTCAATAGCCCTCACAACAGATACTTCTATACTAACAGCCTGTAGCAATGATTATTCTTTTGATAAAATCTTCTCCAGGCAAATTGAAGCTCTTGCCAATGAAAAAGATATACTTCTCTGTCTCAGCACCTCCGGCAATTCCGCTAATGTTGTACAAGCAGCACTAGCTGCAAAAGAAAAAGGTTGTAAAACAGTCTCTTTTACAGGAAAAAAAGAAAGCGAATTAGAAAAAATTTCAGATGTTACAATAAAAGTACAGGCAGAAGAAACTTCCAGAATACAGGAAATTCATCTTTTTCTTATTCATTTCTTGGCAGGAGAACTTGAAAAACCCTACAATGAATAATCTAGAGAATATTTTAATGAAATTTAAAGGGAAGAAGATAGTAATTATAGGAGATGTAATGTTGGACAAATATATTGAAGGCGAAGTCACACGCATAAGCCCAGAAGCCCCTGTTCCAATAGTTAAAGTAGAAAAAGAATTTTACGAAGTAGGTGGAGCAGGCAATGTAGCAACAAACATTGCTTCTTTAGGTGGTTCAGCATTTTTATTCTCTTTCTTAGGAAACGATGCAGCTGGACAAAAAGTTAAAGAAATACTAAAGTCAAAATCAGTTTCTTTTCTATTTGACGAATCACAAAGTACAATAGAAAAAACACGAGTTATAGGTAAATCACAACAGTTAATCAGGTTTGACAAAGAAGATATTAAACCAAGAGTCTTTAGCAATCTTACTAAAAAAGCAATCTTAGAAAAAGTAAAAGAATCAGGCATAATAATTATTTCAGATTATGCAAAAGGCACAGTAACACAAGATGTTATGAATTTGCTAGAAGAATACAAATCTAAAATAATAATAGACCCAAGACCTCAAAATAAATCATTATACAAGGGAGTCTTTCTTATAACTCCTAATGAAAAAGAATGCTTTGAAATGTCTTCATGTAAAGACGTATTCCAAGGAGGAGATTTACTCCAAAAAGAACTAAGTTCTCATATTCTCGTTACAAGAGGAGAAAAAGGAATGGCTATATTTGCAGAAAATATAGTTGAAATACCAACATATGCCAAAGAAGTCTACGACGTCACAGGAGCAGGAGATACAGTAATCGCAGCTCTTTCACTCTCTTTAGCCTCGGGCGCTTCCTTAGAAGAAGGCGCAATACTAGCAAATCACGCTGCAGGTATCGCAGTAGCTAAAAAAGGAACTTATAATGTTACATTCAAAGAATTAAAGGAAAAAATAACAATAGAAGGAAAAAAAGTCGTAGATCTTGAAGAATTAAAAAGAATAGTTGAAGAACAAAAAAGAAAAGGGAGAAAAATTGTTTGGACAAACGGTTGTTTTGATATTCTTCATATAGGCCATATAAAATATTTACAGGAAGCTAAAAAGCTCGGAGATATATTAATCGTAGGAATTAATTCAGATGAATCAGTTAAAAAATTAAAAGGTCCAGAAAGACCTCTTCAATCAGAAAAAGAAAGGGCAGAGATTCTCTCTGCTTTAGATTGTGTAGATTATATCACAATCTTCCCAGATATTACTTCTACTTCTCTACTTGGGGAACTTCAGCCAAATATCTATGTAAAAGGTGCAGATTATACCAAAGAATCAATGAATCAAGATGAAAGAAAAGCAATAATGGATTACAATGGCAATATAATCTTCATCCCATTAGTTGAAGGAAAGTCTACATCCAATATAATACAAAAATTAAGATCCGATTGATAAAGAGATTGTCTAAATTTGCTATCTCTGCAGCAAGCTATGGAGTATTTCCGCAAATTTTGCTTCGCAACCGACAATCTCTAATTGTCAAATTGACAACATAGCAAGCTGTGTGGTATTAACCCAATTTGACAATAAATGAATATACGTTTCTTAATATTTTATTTCATATATTATAAGAATAGGGTTCTTTTTCTCTGCGTCTGAGAAATATGCTTGAACTGGAGTAACCCTGTTCTGATTATTTTGAACCCATTCTAGAGCTCCTGGAGGATTATATTCTAAAGCTGATAGAATTACATATCTTGGAGTTGTATTTTGCAAGAATCCATCAAAACTAGCTTGTGTGGCATAATCTCCTGTTAGATGAGTTACGTTAATTTCTGAGTAATATACAGTTTGGGTATAGCCTGCTGACAAGACCCTATCATTTTTATTTGCGTTCTCTTTTAGCCAAATACCAGATAATTTGGTTGGCATGTAACTATCTTTTTTCGTTTCTATTATGCTATCAAAATGCTTATACTGATAGTATCCACTTAGAGCAAGCAAGACGGCTATTATGAGTATTGCTAATGGTTTGCTATATTTCTTAGATTTATCGTAAATAAACATCAGGCCTTTTCCTGCTAGTAAGAAAATAAAAGGCATCCAAAGGAAAACCCAGCGATCGTCTGTATTTCTTATATAAAAGATATAAAATGCTGAGACAAAAGCTAAACTTAAAACACAAAATATGTCTGCGTTTAACCAATGCTTTTTTTCTTTTAATAGTAAATCAGAGTAGAAGAGGAACTTTAGAGCTAGAATGAGACCAATAAGGAACAATATGAAGACTACACCTTCTGTAAGGAAGTAGTAAAACCTAAAATTATACCATCCTATTGCGAACTCCAATGCTGTTCTATCAGGTGTATACCCTCCCCTAAGTGCGAGCACGTCATGGAAAGTAAAGTACGACCAAATGAAGTAAGGAACCATAGATATTAAAAAAGAAATAGAGAATACATAATTAGCTTTGTTGAAAAAAGCGGAAAGTCTTTCTTTAAGAAATATAAAAACAATAAATATCATTGGTACCAAAAGAGCTGAGACCTTAAAGTACACACCTAATGCGACACATAATCCTGAGAGTGCCGGCAAAATCATCTTCTTATTTTCTTCTTTCCAGTATTTCCACATGAAGAATACTGCTAGCACTTGAAAGATCATGGAAAAAAAGTCTGGTTGTAGACGTAGAGACCAAAATACAAATGTCCAGCTTATTGAGCTAAGAAATGCTGCAATAAGTGCTATCTTTTTATCAAACATTTCTTTTCCGAGGAGATAAATTGTAAAACTAAGTATAACAGAAGGTATTATTACTAACAAAATCCTCATGGCTGCTTCCTGTAAACCCAACTTAAATGCCAATGCAGCTAGTGCTTGGAAGAGTGGAGGTCTTTGTCCGTTTAAGTTGTAAATTACTCCAAAAGCCCAATGCTTTGCTGTTGCCATGTATTCTGCTTCGTCCCACCATAATGGCTGGCCCTTGATAGTTGGAAAATAATACATTCGGATTGCAAAAGCTAAAATAAGAATTGCTATTAGTGTTGCGTTAGACGGTTCTTTAATCCAATCAAGAACTATTTTTTTTCTCTTTTCTATTTTTTCTTCTGACATTCATTCAGTGTAGAATAGAGGGTTTTTATTAGTTTCTAATTTGTGTTAAGTCAAGTTCATAAAGTAACAAATAGTTTAGCAGAATAGTCATTTATCTAAAAATTTCTTTTTTTATTGTCAAATTGGGTTAATACCACACAGCTTGCTATGTTGTCGATTTGACAATTAGAGATTGTCGGTTGCGAAGCAAATTTTGCGGAAATACTCCATAGCTTGCTGCAGAGATAGCAAATTTAGACAATCTCTTTATCAAAAAGTTTATTAATCAAATTATTTTGCTCCTAAAATGAAATGTCTTATTTGCAATAGTTCTAATGTCAAAAAAATTCTGCTAATTCATGAGGTTTCGCGTTATACAGGCACACCCCATCCTCTTTACAAATGCAAAAACTGCGGATTAATAAGACCTGACCCATTACCTTACTCAGATGATACAAAACTTGATATCTATGATGTTTCGGAAAATATAAAATTCTACGATAAAAAAGAGGACAAAATAGACACAAAAAGTTATGAGTATATCTACTACTTTAAGCATTTTAAGCCTTTTATCTCGCTGGTTAAAAAATATAAAATAAAAGGAAAAGCTCTGGACATAGGATGCGGTGCAGGACATTTGTTAAAAATGCTTAACAAAGAAGGCCTAGTTGCAGAAGGGACTGAAATTTCTCCTCGCCTTGTTAAAGCTTTAAAAAAAGACAGTCTTAAAGTATATTGCGCAGAACTAGGAAACAAGCAATTAAAGAAAAATAATTACAACTTAATTACATTTAATCAGGTTTTAGAGCACATAGTAGACCCTGAAAGTTTCCTAAAAGAAGTAAATTCACTGCTCCATTCAGAAGGTTATGTAATTCTAGCAGTACCCTATCTCTATGGGTTAGTACCACAAATACTAAGAACCAAATGGTACGGTTTAGGTTACGGCCAACATGTTAACTTCTTCTCACAAGAAAGCATGCGAATACTGCTTGAGAGAAACGGTTTTAAACTACAGGAGTTTAAAATTCTAAGTGTGGACTATGCACATCCTAATTTTCCCTCATTCCTAAACGTCATAGCAAACTTAATAACCTCAGTTATAGTTTCCTTAGGGTTAGGGGATAATTTATTTGTCGTAGCTAAAAAAGTAAAAGGAGCAAAAAGATGAACCTTGGAGCATTACTAGCAAAAATATTTGAGAAAATACCAGAAAGACCAATAAAGAATGATATCAGGTATTTTCTAGCTTTCAATCGTTTTATGCCTTCTCTTGTCACAAGCATTTCTCCTGTCAAAGGTTATGAATTATATTATAATCTTAAAGAAGGAGACGTTGTAGTCGACGCAGGTGCTTACCCAGGAGATTATGCTGTTTTTGCAGCAAGAAAAGTGGGACCTAAAGGGAAAGTTATTGCATTCGAGCCAGATGAAAAAAATAGAAAAATATTAGCAAGGAATTTAGCAAAAGATAAATTGAACAACATTATAATTGTGCCAAAAGGTTTGTGGAGTAAAAAAACAACCCTTAAATTTAGTGATTCCGACGGTCTGCACACAACTATTTTCTCAGATATCGGTTCCCAAAAAATAGACGTAGTAAAACTAGATGATGAATTAAAAAAACTTAAAATAAAAAAAGTAGACGTTATTAAAATGGATATTGAGGGAGCTGAAGTAGAAGCAATCAAAGGATGTAAAAAAACTCTTCAGGAAAATAAAGTGAAAGTCGCAATAGCCTCTTATCATATTGTAGACGGGAAAAGAACTTCTTACATCATGGAAGATTACCTCTCAAAACTTGGATATAATGTTAAGTCAGATTTTCCAAAGCATCTAACAACTTACGCCTGGAAATAATCTATCTAGTTTTTATATATGCAATCATATAAGCTACAGTTGTAGCAAAAGTCATTGGTCCATGAAGCAACCACGCCTTTTCTCTATCTAAATAGAACATTCTAAGGGAAGCAAAAAAGGCGGAGAAGAATAATAAACTTCGGAGAACTTCGTAGCAGAATCTAATGCGACCAAATTTCCCAAACATTCCAGAAGCCCATTTGAACTCTCTTTCATTATTTCCAGCAGTAAAATAATATTTACCCCACTTAACTTTCTTTTTCAAGAAATTCCTAGTATCAGGAGTCATCAAATGATGAAGATGAGCATCTTTAGGTATAGCCACATTAGCCATATTCTTTTTAGCCAGCGTGTAAATTGTATCTACATCGCGACTATATCCCCCTATCTTTTTTAACGTCTCTTTTCTAAATGTAAGATAATACCCTCCGCAAATAAGAAAATCTTCCGCTTTTATATTATAAGTATAATATTTTCCTTTATCAACAAGTTTAACATTTCTTAAAGAAATTTGAGGATCAAGAGAAGTATAAACCGCAAATGGGTCTGTTCCAACAAAACTCAAATATTGATTTATAAGAGGATCACTATGGACAACAGCCATTCTACATATGCAAAAGTTAACATCTTTATCAACAAGCAAAGGATAAATCATCTTTCTAATCCAGTCTTTCTCTATAAGTTTATTATCAGAATCAATAGTGATTATAATATCCCCTGAAGCCTTGCTGCACCCCATTGATTTTGGCATTCCTTTACCTTCCATATATCCTTTTTTCTTTGTTATAATAACTCTTGCTCCAAGTTCTCTGGCAGCTTCAATAGTCCCGTCGTCAGAATCACTATCCACAACAACTATCTCAACTTTATCTTGTGGATAGTCTTGTGCACGAATACTTCCCAAGCACCTCTTAGTAAAGTCTACGCAATTGTAAGTACAAACAACAAAACTTACCTTGGGAAGATTTTCTTTTATTTTCACCATTTTAGTTAAACCTTAAACCCTCTTCGTACAAGACCTATAAGCACCCCTGCACCATAAGTTACATGAATTATAAAGAATATAAATGGTAATAATACAAGAGCCAATAAAGATTTATGTTTAAAGCTTTCATAAGCAGAGAATACTACATCTAAGGCAAAGTAAGCCAACAAAGGCAACAAAAATAAACGGCTAATAAGCAATAAAGTTGGAAGAAATACTAAATACAATAAGAAAAAAGAAGGTACCAGAAAGAAAGGCTTCTTAATTATCCTCCCAACAAAATCAGTTTGAGGTCTTACTTTACCATAGTCAAATACTTGTTTCGCAAGTCCTTTTAAATTCGCTCTCCTTCTATGATATACAACCATTTCAGGATTATAAGCAATCTTAAATCCTTTCTTTTTAGCCATATTAATAAAATGCACATCATCCGCAGGATAAAGAGATAAATCAAAATCCAGAACATCAAAAACTTTTTTTCTAACTGTAAAATTAGCTCCTGTAATATAAGTAGAATTAGCATTCAAATTTAGCACAGACTTACTATATCTTTTCCTAACGTCAAAAGTGCCAAATATATCCTCTAAAGCATATCCGCTTATTCTTGCAAACCAGGGTTCATCATCTGGACTTAATTGCGGACCGCCAACAATATCTATCTGAGGATGGCTATTAAAAAACTTTTCAAGATTTTTCAGGAAATCTTTTTCAATAACAGCATCATCATCTAGAAATACAACAATTTCTCCTTTTGACTTTTTTACACCTTGATTTCTATTATCAGGAACATTCAAGCCTTTTATAACAATAACCTCAAATTTTCCACTAGGGTAGTCCATATTTTTTATGTGAGTCAGTATCTCTGCACTTCTCCAAGGAGCAAGCGCAATAACAATAGAAAATTTTTTCTTTATTGCCAAATTGGGTTTAATACCCCGCAGCTTTGCTACGTCGTCCGATTTGGCGATTAGAGATTTCCGTCTTGAAACCGAGCGGAATACCCTCTCAGCTTGCTGTGGGGATAGAGAAGGTTTAGGAAATCTCTTTATCATCTGAATAATTTAACTCCCTGATCATAAACTCTTATAAATCTTTTTAGGGGAGAGTGCAATATTCTAAGTCGTACAATAGCAAGGGCCATCCAGGGACCTGCTGTCATGAAATTTATAGTTGAATAAGCCTTATCGCTCCATTTAGTCGGTATTTCTTTTACTATAAATCCATCCTTTCTAATAGTATATATAAGTTCAACATCAAAAGCCCAGCGCGTCATTTTGATATGAGGGATCGCCATCATAAGTACCTCACGCTTAAACAATTTTGCTCCGCATTGAGTATCTCTATAAGGCATAAAAAGAATAGCCCTTATACTAGCATTAAATATTCTAGAGACAAGAACGCGGGCAAAAGAAGGTTTTGGTTTTACCATAGATCCTTTAATGTACCTACTGGCAATAACTCCCCCACAACTGTTTATATTACTTACAAGATCATAAAAAGCATCAGGGGTAGTCGACATATCGGCATCAACAAAACCAATCAATTCATTTTTCCTTTTAAGCGCATCCTTAAATCCCTCAAGAACAGCATATCCCTTTCCACCCTTTACAAGATTAAGATATTTTATTTTTGTAAACTTTTTTTGTATTTTTCTAACTATTTCTTCTGTTCCGTCTTTAGTATTATTAATAACAACTAGTATTTCATAATCTAATCCTTCTCTCCTAGCAATCTCATCAAAATATTTAGAATATTCTTCCAAAGTATTTTCTATCCTTTTTTCTTCATTATATGCAGGAATTATTATAGATAATTTCATTGTGTGGTTATTTTTCAAGCAAGAATACTGCTCCCCATAAAAATATTGCGGAAGCAGTAACCAGTGCTACTGAAAATTGGAATAAGTTTTTGGAAAAATAGAAAAGCAAAACTGCTTCAACTAATAAAAATATCAGAAAATAACTATGTCCTTTTTTCTTGCCAACAGAAAGCCTGTAAAATAAGAATATATTAGTTATAGAAAGTATGCCATTAGCAATTCCAAGTAAAAACAATATTCCTGCAGATTGTAAAATTTCTCTTCCGCTAAATATCTTAACAATCGTTTCTGGATAGAAATAGAATAAGAAAAGAGCAATTGCTATGAATGGAACTAACAAAGCGAGTGAATTATAAAATATTTTACTATGTACTTTTTTCTTGTCAGAACTCTGTACAGTTAACGGAAACATTGCTTTACTAATCGGCTGTGTTACTAAGAATATTGACTTGGAAATAATAGAAGCCACGGCATAATAACCAGCAATCTCTGAGCTGAACACCATCTTAGCTATTATTATATCTAAACTAAAGAAAGCCGTAACCGTAAAAATCATAATGAAAACCTGCGGCGTATAACTATAAATTCCTTTTATTTCCATTCTCATTTCTTTTGAAGAGAATATTTTTTTTAAAGTCACAAAAGACCAGCTAAAAGCAATTACAGAACCTAGGACAGTTGCAAATATAGCTCCATAAACCCTCCACCCCATATATACTAAAAACATAGAAATAAATAATTTTACTAACGCTTCTAAAACCATATTTGCTCCCAGAGAATAAAATTTATTCTTACCTTGTAAAGCTCCTCTAGTTATAGGAACAAGGAAATAAGTTATTAGCATTACTCCATTTAACGCAAGTAAAGGATAGCTAATTTTCAAAAAGATAGATAGAGGTATAGAAAGTATTAGATAAGCAACAAATAACAATACAGAAACTCTTCCTGATTTTGAAAGGGTCCTTTTCAAAAGATTTTTTATTTTTCCGTCGTTATTTTCATGCGCCACATATCTTGTAACAACTGTCTGTATAGAGTCACTAAAAATAGCAAGCAAATAAATAATAGAAAAAAGAGTAGCCAACACCCCATAATCAGCAATAGTCAGCATCCGCACCATAACAAAATGGAAAAGAAAATTCAGAACATTGAATATATTAAATAATATTAAAAGGGCAAGGCTTCCCCCAAGCAAAACTTTAGGCATTTTATTCATTTTAATGTAAAAATATTCCTTGTTTAAATAATAAAAAACCAATTATTATAATTACTATCTGGAAAGCCCAGATTAAACCAACCACTTTTCTTTCGGTAGGCTTTATATTAATTTTTTTGAAGAAGAATATCGCAGCATGTTCTATTCCATAAATTTTATCATATTGTAAGTCTAAACTACCGTCTTTTGCTGGTCTCCCAAAAGAATGCTTTGTGAGACCTCCTCTCAATTTCAAGATTGTTTCTATTATATAAGGAATGAAAAAGAATACTGCGATTTTCTCAAAATTTCCAAGTATAGCCATAATCGCAAGAAGACCGCCTATAGCATATGTGATAGAATCTCCAGGAAAGACTTGAGCAGGACAGAAATTATAGAATAAGAAAGCAATTAACGCAGCAACCATACATAACGCTATAATTGCTAGCCATGAAAATCCAGTAAAGTAAGCAACTATTGCAAAAGCAGATAAAAGTATTATTCCTTGTCCAGCTTCAAGCCCGTTAAATCCAGCTAGAAAATTATATGTTGTTGTTGCACCAGCTATTCCTATAGGTATTATTAACAAAGGATAAAAAATACCCAAGTCAACGAAACCAACAAATGGAACAGATATGCCACTCCTTCCTGCATTTATAACCATTAACGGAACAGCAGCAACAGCAACTAAGATAAGTCTAGACCTTCTTGAAAGCCCCCCTTTTCTCCATCCAAATAAATCATCTATAAATCCAATACCTGACAGAAGAAGAATCACACTCAATAGAGCCAGAACCTGTACTAATATAGAAGCATGATCTTTCAAATAGAAAACGCTATAAGCAACAAATAATAAAACCCCTATAACAAATCCTGCAACAACCATCAAACCTCCTGAACCAGCAACCTTTTCACTAGATAATTTATTCATATCTTCCCATAACAATCCAATTTCCTTGGCCTTTCTAATCCAGAAAGGCATAAGAGATAAAGTAATAAGAAAACTTGCTAGAATTGGTATAATAAGGAGTTTATCAGTCATCTTGCGATTGTAAGTGCACTATCAATGAAATCTGTTTGTAGATATTCTTGTTTAACTTCCATGTCTCCTGGATAGTGAATTTCCCATATTCTAATTGGTCCTCTAAATCCTTGGTATTCTACAAAGTCACTCTTGAATCCTGGATTTTGCGCTTTGATACTTGCAACTACAAAGTCATCTTCTGTATGAACAAGAACAAAATAAGGATCATTTTCTTTATAAAGATAAAGCCTTGCAAGTTGTGATTTTACAGTTTTATTGCTAAGATACAATGCAGCACCCTCATTATCCAATTGATATCCAGAAGCCTGTTGATCTAATCTAGGATAAATAAATACTCCTGCTTCAATTCCAGAACCAAAATCAATTAAGTTTGTACCATCGTAAATATACCTTAAAGGTAAGGCGTACTGATTATTTTGATATACATAGACTCCTTTAGGCTGGCTTACTATACTTCCATTTTTATCTCTTTCAACAGTTATTGCTCCTATTCCTGCTCTCTGACCTGGTAGGAATATGCGTGTTCCATTATTATCATATAATATATCTTCATCAAGAACAGTCCCTCCAGTATATACCGAAATGGTAGTATTCTTTGTTTCTTGTGCCATTTTTGGATCTTTCGCAAATGTCGATAGCCAGCTCGCTCTGTCGTAAGTTAAATCGCTTCCTATACTCGAGAATGCACTATACTTACCAATATCAGAAGAATCAATTAAGAAATGAGTAGTATTATGAGTATATAAAAATTCAAGAGCCTCTCTCTCATTCGGTCCTGTTAAAGCATATCTGCCCATCAAATAATTCCAATATGATATAGCGTTACCCCCGTCTAATACAGTTGCTCTCTCACCAATTGACTGTACCCAATATCCGTAATCCCACCAATGTCCAAATACAGCATTCTGAGGAGTATTCTCCCTTACCCAAAACATTGCCTTTTGCCATTGCTGCGTATACGAAGAAGGAACATTATACCTTGCAGAACCGTTTACCTCTTGATAGAATGCATAACCAGAGAATATAGTAGATATAGAAATCAGTATGGCTATAGCAAAGGCTATAAGTCTCTTTGCGCTATTCTTATTAGTTTTCATAGCTCTACTAAAAGATGCAACAGCAAAATAAGCAACTATAACGGAAGCAGGAGGAACCAACATCATAATAAGTCTTACCGCTCCTCTTGCAGAAATTATGCTCAAGAAGAAAAGTGCAAATAATATTACAGGACCGAAATCTATTTTTCTCAATCTTTCTTCTTCCTTTCTTTTATGATAATTATAATAATAAAATCCAAAACTTCCTACAAACACAATGAATCCTAAAAAGTAAAGTAAAATACTAATCATATTTGTTCCATTAAACGTACTATTCGAAGAGTATCTGCTGAAAATAGTAGCGAATAAGAAAAATACATAAGAAGCAGTTAGAATCAATCTTTCTTTCTTTTCAAAAGAGGCGGTAATTTGATAATACAAATATATAGAACCGACGAAGAAAAGCCAAAAGAATAGAGGTATTCCATTTATTGCAGGACCAAAACTTCTAGCCCATTCTGTGAAATATGGCTGTTTATTTTCAGCAACAGTTAACCCAAGTCTATCTGTCTGAGGGTTAACAAGCGTATGATAAGCATCTTTTAAATTATTAGGTACAAAACCAGGACCTATAAAAATAAAAGAAAGTACCAATCCTAATACGAGTGCTATCACAAGAGATAAAATAGGTTTAGGTATTTTTTCTAATCTCGGCGATTCAATATATTTTTTTAACTTCGTATTAAGAAGCAAAATATGTACAGACAATATTAAAAATAGAATATATGCCGGGGCTGTAGACGTTGAAGATAGAAGATTCTTAGGATCGTATCTCCCACCATAGAAATACATAATAACTGAAGCAGAGATAAGCCAGACAGAATAAGAATAATATTTCTTAACGTCAACTTGACCAAAAATAAAAGATAAGAATACAGCAATCGAGATTGTAGCGAAAATATAAATATATCCTCCCCAAACAAGAGCCATTGTGGCAGTAAAAATTCCTGCTAAAAGAGCCAACGACATCTTCCATATATTTTTCTGTGCCTTCCATGCAGAAATGAATAGATAAAAAGATAAGAACAAAAATACAAAACCAGAAGCTTCTTTTTCAGGAATCCCTGCAATAGTTCTTGGCAATATCGAAGGTATTACTGATAAGAAGAATGAAGCAATTACAGCAATTATTAAAGCATTCTTTTTTCCTACACTCTCTTGAAAAATAACCTTAGTCATAAGGAAGAAAGCAATAACTGCAAGTCCAAACATAAATACAGGATAAACTACAGCCGAATATTCAACAGAAGATGACAAACCTAAAGCAGCCATCATTTTATGGAACCATGCAATAAGATAAGGTTGCCATATAACTTCCCTGCTTGTATCAAACCCTCTAGGAACATAACGCATTGTATCAATAGTCATTATATTCCCATGAGCAACAATGTACTTAGCCCATCTTAAAAATAAGAATGGATCTAAATCAGGTCCAAGAGTCCAATTATTTGTAGTAATATCCCATAATCCCGGCTTTCCTGTAGCAGGATCAATAGCAGTTGGCAGCATTCTTATTTTAACAGCCAAGTATACAACTACTGCAAGTAATAAATAAGCAATCCAATGAAGGTTTATCTTGACAAAATCCGTTGCCTTCTTTTTCCTTTCTTCTATTATTTTTTCTTCATCCATCCTACTCTTACCTTGAGAGACTAAAAAACCACATTATATAAAGATTTGGAAAAATTGTTCTCTATCCCTAGAAAAGTGCAGGAGTTACAAACACCTCAATAAGTGCAGCTATGACTAGGATAACAATTGCAAGTATAATAAGGTTTAAAGAATCCTGAAGCACCTCCCAGAATTTATCAGTACCTGTTTCATGCTTGATTACAGCAATAGATACAAGACCTCCGGCTAGAGCAACAATGAAATATGCAGCTATTTCAGGTATCCCATGTACTAAATATCTAAGCAATCCGAAAGGCAACGCACTTAATTTTGATTGTGTGAAAATACCTATAGCAGAACCTATAACACTTGCATTCCACGCAAGGATAAAAATAACCCCTGCCCCAAACAAAAGCGAAAATACTAATGTAAACAAAAGAACATACATATTATTAGTAAATATCAGGAATAACCTTTCTTTATTTGTAAGAAAAGGAGTGGTAAGTGTTGTATCTTTAATACCATATTGAACCACACATTCATTAAAATTTGTAGGTCTATTGATAGTACAATAAGTCTCAATTTGCTCTCTAAAACTCAAGGTCGTAGGTAAAACAATATACCAAATAGCAAAAGCAACAGTAAATCCTAAAAACAACCACATGAATGCATATAAGGCTTTTCTATGCTCTTTTAATAATTCAATCATCTTTCTGCCTTTTCGTATTTTACTTTCCTCTAATTTTATTGTATAATATACAAAAGGCATAGAAAACATCACGGTAAATAACACAACCAGAATCCCAGATCTCTTAGACAATACAACATCTTGGGAAAATATCCATCCCACAAGTAAAATAGAAATACTTGCGTACAGCGCTCCTACAAAAAACAGTTCCCACGGTCTTCTTTCAGCTTTCCTAGGATTAATAAGCATTTCTAACATTTGTTCACCTCAAATCCAAGGTTTATATCACTCTTTACTTAAATAGTTTTGTGTTATTCATATCAAAACCATTATAAATAATCATATCCTAAACTTTATATGCCATTTGAAAAGGAGTTGAAAGTATTTCTAGGCTCTGACCACGCAGGGTTTGAGACAAAAGAGAAAATAAAAAATCATCTTCAAAAACTTAAAGTAAATTATGAAGATTTAGGACCAAGTAAATACGCTCCAGGAGATGATTATCCAGATTATGCGTTTAAAGTTGCACAAAAAGTTTCTCAAAATAAAGATTATAGAGGCATCCTAATATGTGGTACAGGTCTAGGTATGCAAATAGCCGCAAATAAAGTTAAAGGAATTAGAGCAGCATCTCCTTACGATGCCTATTCAGCAAAAATGTCCCGCGCTCACAATAATACAAATATTCTTGGTCTAAGAGGAAGAAGTTTTCCATTTTCAAAAATAAAACAAATAATAACTATCTGGTTAAAGACACCATTTAGTGAAGAAGAAAGACATAAGCATAGGATAGCCAAAATAAGCAATTATGAAAATAAAAAATGAATTCTCAAATTATACCTACAATATTCTCCCAATCAAAAGAAGAATTTCTCAATCGGTTTAATCTTCTATCTAAATTCGCTCCATCTATTCAGATAGACGTTATGGATGGCAAATTTGTAAACAACACGTCAATACCATTATCAGATATTCCAAATCTAAAAAAAATCAAAAATAAATTTGAAGTCCACCTCATGGTTTATCATCCTGAAAAGTATATAGAAAAATTAAGTTCAAAAGGATTCAAAAAAATAATTTTCCACATTGAATCATACACTGATCAAGAAGGTAAATCAGTTCAAAGGTTAATAGAAAAAATAAAATCTCAAAATATTCAAGCTTTCATTGCAATAAATCCAGAAACCCCTCTAGAAAGAATTCTTCCATACGTTTCCTCAACAGACGGAATCTTATTCATGGGGGTACACCCAGGCAAAGAACACAAATCATTCATTCCAGAAGTCTACAAAAAAATAAAAAAGCTAAAAACATTCAACAAATCAATAATCGTCCAGGTAGATGGTGGAGTCTCTCCAAATAATATAGATCAATTAGCAAATATAGATGCAGACATTCTAAACACAGGTTCTTATGTCTCAGATTCAAAAAATCCAATACAAGCTTTTAAAATATTGGATAACTTGTTTAAAAAAGCTAAGAGTAAAAAAAGAGGTAAACAATGACGTTGTTAATATCCAGTTTTCAAGAATCAAAAAAACTCGCAATAAATGTAGCCAAATCACTAAAGGCAGAATACACAGAAATAATATCAAAAAAATTCCCAGATAATGAAAGTAAAATAGAATTTTCCAAAAATCCTTCTAATAAAACAGTCATTATCCTAGTCTCTTTTGCTAAAGATCCTAATAAAAAAATAATTGAAACAATCCTGGCAGCAGGTATAGCAAAAGACTACAAAGCAAATAAAGTCATACTTGTAGCAACATATCTTCCATATATGCGCCAAGACAATCATTTTGAAAATTATGACGGCATGTCAGCAAAAAAGATTCTAACAACATTAAGCAATAATTTTGATGAAATTATTGTAATCGACCCTCACCTTCATAGGATTAAACATCTCTCGCAAATTGCTCCAAACGCAAGTTCAATTACAGTAAATAAGTTAATTGAAGATTATGTTTCAAAAAAATTCTCAAACTTCAAAATAGTAGGTCCAGATGAAGAAAGCCAGCAATGGGATAAATCAATTGCAAAAGACCTACATCAGCACGCCACTATTCTAAAGAAAACCCGTTTTTCTTCAACACATGTAAAAATAGCATCAAAAAACATCCACAGTCCTAATATTTTAATGATTGATGATATAATAAGCACAGGCCAAACATTGTTAGAAGCAATAAAAATCGTAAAGAAGCAAGGCGCCAAGAAAGTTGTTTGCATAGGCATCCACGGCGTTTTCGCAAACAATTCAGATAATCTTATTGCCAAGCAAGCCCAGCTTATCACTACAAACACCATCCCAAATAAGTATGCCAAAATAGATGTCTCCCCAGTTATTGTTGATGCTTTAAGAAAATATTCGTAGTTCTAATATTAAGACTAAATACTCAACAAAAGATTTATATATAAAGTAAGGTATAACTTACCATGGTAGAAATTGATACGGCAACTATAAGCTCAAAGGGACAGATAGTAATCCCTGCGAATATGAGAAAAGATATAAAAGAAGGAGATAGATTTTTGATTATTAAAGATAAATCTAGTTTTCTATTAAAAAAGGCAGATGACTTAGATGAGAAATTTAAAGAGGACTTAGAATTTGCTAGAAGAACTGAAGAAGCTTACAAAAGGCATGAAAGAGGCGAATTCAAGAGAATGTCTGCTGATAAGTTCCTTGAAGAACTTGAGAAATGGTAAATGTTAGATTTGATGATAATTTTCAGAGAGCCATTTCTAAAATAAAAGATCAAGAAATACAAAAAAGTATAAAAAACAAAATTAAAAAAATAATTGAAAATCCAGAAATAGGAAAACCGAGGCGTAATGTAAGAAAGGGAACTAGAGAAGTTTATGTTGGTGGCGAAAGTTTTAGGATTTCTTATAATTATTATAAAGAACAAGATCTGATTGAATTTTTGGATTTTTATCACAAAGACGGGCAGTAATTATCAAAATACAGAGAATTTGAAACTAAAGGTAACTCAATTATCCTAATTCTCTGTCTGGAGACAGCAAGATTTATTGAGGACTTTAAATCTTGGGTGCTCAAGATGCAATGCCTCAAGCATCTTGACAATTCGAATGAACGGTAACAAATCAACCAAATTCTCCATACACAGAAAAGAATAAAAAGAGGAAAAAAGACCTCTAAACATGGAAGATAGTGCAGTTTTAGAACTAGAAAAGCCGGAAACACAATTAAACGAGTCGCAAACACAAGTACTTCTTATTCCTCCAAAATCACAAATAAGACCTTCTTCTCAACAAACTATAGCTGGAAATAAGTATGATCTCGTTTTAGCATGTCACCCAGATGCACGAGATAATTATGAATTATATGACAAAATAGTTAACTTAGTTGAAGAAAAAAAAGGATTAAGAATATACTCTCCCCACACAGATATAAAAAATGGAAACGACCTTGAAGATACTATAAATTTCACAGTAACAGAAGCAATCCCAAGAACAAAAGCAGTTATAGTTAGCTTAACCACTATAACTCCACAAATTCAAGAAATGTTTGATGCAACCTATCTTAACAACAGACCATTTCTACTATTCTATGCATCAGGAACAACACCCTTTAACGAAAGGAATGCTATAGCTATAAGATCACACCCTACATTTCGCGGAGAATTCATTTACAGATCAGATGAACACGCTCTAAGTTTATTAGAATCAAGAATGACTCGTCTTATTGGAACAGGATAAATTCTAAGTTATAAATACAGCAGTCAGTTCTTTTAACATCAATCCCAACATTTATAACCCTCTTCCATAATCTATTTTTATGACAGCATTGATAGAATTGAAGGATGTAGCAAAATATTATGAAATGGGAGAGAATCTTGTTAAAGCAGTAGACAATATCTCAATAAAGATAGAAAAAGAAGATTTTGTTGCTATTATGGGTCCCTCCGGAAGTGGAAAATCAACAACAATGAATCTAGTTGGCTCTCTTGATTTATCAACTAAAGGCAATATATACCTAGATGGAAGAGATATAGAAAATTTAGATGAATCGCAGCTAGCTCAAATAAGAGGAAGAAAAATAGGTTTCATCTTCCAAAGTTTTAATCTAATTCCAAATCTTACTGCAAAAGAAAATGTCATGCTCCCAATGCTTTTTCAGGATATTCCTAAACCAGAACGTGAAAAAAGAGCAGAAAAATTACTAGTCCAAGTAGACCTTTCAGACAGGGCAGATCACTATCCAAACCAGCTTTCAGGCGGCCAGCAACAGCGAGTCGCTATAGCCCGTGCACTTGCAAACGACCCAGAAGTAATATTAGCAGACGAACCAACAGGAAATCTAGATACAAAAACAGGGGAAAAAGTTTTACATTTTCTCGAAGAATTACACAAGCAAGGAAAAACAATCATCATGGTTACACACGACCCTCATTTAGCAGAAGCCAATGCCAGAACAATTTATTGGATGAAAGATGGAAAAATAGAAAAGGTAACTAAGAAAGTAGGCAAGGTGTGGAAAACAGTCGCTAAATCATAAATCTACTTCCTTTTTTATTGTCAAATTGGGTTTAATACCCCGCAGCTTTGCTGCGTCGTCCGATTTGACAATTAGAGATTTCCGTCCTGAAGCCGAGCGTAATACCCCATCAGCTTGCTGTGGGGATAGGGAAGGCTTAGGAAATCTCTTTATAGAACTGTACAAAGCACCTTCAAACTTTTAACAATGGAAATATTTATAAGTGATGGAAATATTAGTTATTTATGGAAAAAATAGTATCTTTTGACAAACAAGGAAGATTATACATTCCTGAAGAAATAAGGAAAATCTTGCAGTTTAATAAGACTTTAGTATTGAGAGTCTATGATAAGTCGCTTGTTATTGAACCAATTGATGATGATCCAATTGAAGCCTTAAGCAAGCTTGGAAAAGAAAAACTAAAAAGAAAGTCAATTGAGACTCTAAAAAAGGAAGCTAGGGGAGAGATAGAAAAAAATGCATTCAAAAAAATACGCAGATTCTGATTTTTTCTTGGCTTTGTTAAAAGATTCTGATTGGCTTAAAGAAAAAGCGAAGAAAATATATGAAGAAAATAAGAAATCTATTTATGTTTCCCCATTTACAGTAGTGGAGCTGATGGTTGTTTGCATCAGAGAAGAGATTCCACTAAAAGAAACCCTCTTGCAAATATCTAGAATCGCCGAATTAACGTTTATTAAGTGGGATTTATTTTTTAAGGCTGCTGAATATGTTGAAAATGGAGCAACTGTCTTTGATGCCTTGCTTATGGCGTTCGCTAAAGAAAGTGAAGTAGCTTTCTCCGAAGAAAGTGAGATAATTAGCTCCGATAAAATATATGAAAAATTTGGGTTTAAAGTAATAGATTTAAAGAAATAAACAAAACTAACTACTATTATAATAACTATAAAGTAGTTACAAAATCAAAAGGTTTAAAAACAGTTTCTTCTAAAGAAAAATATGACTGAACAACAATATAAAATAATGAGGGCAAACCCATTGCCAACAAAAACATTAGCAGAAATTCCTTACAGAAACAAAACTCTTACAGTAGCGTTTCCTGCCTTCGGACCTAATTATTTCTCAAAGAATATAAAAAATATGCAGGGCGTATATTTTCATCCTAAAACAAGGAAGAAAATATCGTTCAGAGAACCAACGACTGCTGAATCAATAGCAGTTGCTTCATTTGCCTTTAAAAACATGAAGAGAGCACCAGAATTTGTTTATGTAAAAAAAGAAATTTTTAATCCTAAATGGTTACAGATAGGCAGAATTTTAAAAACTTCAGAAGGCATTTATGTAAATCCTCCAAAAAGTGAGAAAGGCGAGGTTCTTACCGATGATAGAAAACTTAAAGAATACCTTACACAAAAAGCAAAGAAAAATAATATATATTTAATGGAGAATGACTTTGCGTTTGCTCCTTACGAGTCATTTAAGCATGATGTTCAGGACTCTGGTGATTTTGTAGAAGGTGGTCTGGCACGCGCTTTAGAGTATACTAAAGAAAAAAAAGCCAAAATGTTAGAAGCAATCGTAAATCCAAAAGTCTTTAATTTAGGAGTTAATGTATTTGGTTTCGAGCAAGTTAAAGAGCCAACAATAACGGTTGCTACTCTATCTTCTAACAAATGCTCTGATGATGAATGGTTGGATGAAGGGTTAGACGTAGGTGGCTACGGCTGGGACATCAACGAAGGCTGTGTTTTTGGAGTGTTGAGCCAAGCAGCATATCTTTTTTTGAACATATACGTGACAAACATTTTTAAATCAAAATCACACTCGAATTTCAAATGAAAAGCAAACAAATAAACTTAGTAATACTCAGCACTTTAATCGTATTCTTAACTCTAAGCAACGTTTCAGCCATTTTAATATCCTCAATTACTGTTGATAAAATAACTCCTGGAAATAGCGGCAACGTACGCCTTGTAATTGAAAACGATCTTAGTTCAGAAATCACAGACGTTTCTGTTACACTTGACCTGAAAGCTCTTCCTTTAACTTCCATAGGTAGCGCACAGGATTCAGTAGATAAAATCAGAAAAAATGATGATGAAATCATGGGATTCAAATTAAAATCAGCACCAGACGCTAAAGCAGGAGATTACCAAGTTCCATATACAATTCAATATACAGATGGCGATACTAAAAAAACAGAAACAGGGTCGTTAGGAGTAACAATTTCTGCAAGTCCAGAGTTAACATTTACAGTATCAACTGAAAACCCAGTTGTAGGACAAAAAGGAAAAGTCACTCTTAAAGTCGTAAATCAAGGATTAGCAGACGCAAAATTCGTTTCAGTAAGAATTGCTCCTGTAGGCTTTACTTTACTTTCAGATGATGAAGTATACATCGGCTCTATTAGTTCAGACGATTTTGAAACAGCTAATTTTGATGTTATTTTCAACAACGAAAATGAAAGATTGAGTGCAATTATTCAATATACTGATTTTGATAATCAAAAAGTCGTAAAAAGTATAGATCTACCTATAACAGTTTACACAGAACAAAAAGCTTTAGAGTTGGGAATCATAAAAAAGAGATATACTGTTTTTTATTTTATAGGTATAATACTAATTATAATCTTAATTATCGTATGGCGCATGATACGTAAACGTCAAAGACTAAAGAGAAGCATGAAAGAAAAGGAGGCATAAACATCTACATGAGAGCAGAATATTTCACTCTTGCTTTTAGAAATTTAAAGAAAAGGGGAATACGCTCCTGGCTTACAATGCTTGGAATTTTTATCGGTATTGCAGCAGTTGTTTCTCTAATATCTCTTGGCAACGCTCTACAAACAGCAATTACAGGTCAATTTTCGTCTCTTTCTCCAGACCTTCTTCTAGTTACCGGAGCTGAAGTAGGATTTGGACCTCCTGGAAGTACAGCAGTGAAAAAACTAATAGACCATGACCTAAATATTATAGAAGCAGTTTCTAATGTAGACACAGCTATACCCAGGCTTATCAGAGTCGTAAAAGTTGAATTCAATAAAGCTTCCAACTTTTACTATATCGCAAGCATTCCTTCTGAACAAGAACAGATTACTGAAATATACTCTCTTTTTAGTATGAAAATACTTGAAGGAAGACTTCTAACCTCGACAGATAGGGGAAAGGTCGTTTTAGGAAATGATTTCATCTCAAATAATGAATTTGGGAAAAAAATAAGAGTTGGAACTATTTTAAAAATTCAAGGAAAGAATTTCGAAGTTATCGGCATACTAAAAAAAGCAAGCAGTTTTCAAATCAATTCAGCAATATTAATGCCAGAAGACAACTTAAAAGAAATTCTAAACATTGGAGACGAAATAGATGCTATCGCAGTTAAAGTAAATGATGAAAAGAATGTAGAATCAGTTGCAGAAGAAATAAAGCATAAATTAAGAAAAGACAGGAATGAAAAAGAAGGCGAAGAAGATTTTCAAGTTCAGACTCCTGTCCAAGCTTTACAAACAGTCAACACAATTCTTTCTGTAATAAAAATTGTAATTACAGGAATAGCTGCAATCTCTCTTTTAATAGGGGGAATAGGAATAGCAAACACAATGTTCACCTCTGTATTAGAAAGAACAAAAGAAATAGGAGTAATGAAAGCAATCGGCGCAAAAAATTCCGATATTCTTTACATCTTCCTTATAGAATCAGGTCTTCTCGGTCTCGTCGGC
>JAUSKH010000052.1 GCA_030647095.1 Nanobdellota archaeon
AGGTTTTGAACAAAGATTTCAGAATGGGTTTGATTGTCAGGGATTATGGGTTGAAAGAGAGGAAGAAAAAGATCTTGGGCTAAAAAATAAGAATGACATTGAGAGATTTGGTATATTAAAATTTGTTCAGGCTTGCAAGAAAAGAGTTGAGAAATTCTCAAAAATACAGAGAGATCAATCAATAAGATTGGGTCAATGGATGAATTGGGATAATAGTTATTATACAATGAGTGATAATAATAACTTGCATAATTGGTATTTATTGAAGAAGTATTTTGATAAGGGGAATCTGTATAAAGGGAAAGATGCTGTGCCTTGGTGTTGGCGTTGTGGAACAGCAAGTTCAAAGCACGATATTGTTACAGAAGGTTATAAGGAAGTTACTCATATTGCATTATTTATGCAATTTCCTTTAAAGAGTAATCCGGATGTTTACTTTTTGATATTCACAACAACTCCTTGGACAGTGCCTGCAAATGTTGCTATTGCTGTGAATGCTAATATAGATTATGTTAGAGTTGAAAATGAAGGAATACAATATTGGCTTGCTGAAACAAGATTGACTGAATTACAAGGAGATTATAAAATAATTGAAAAGAAAAAAGGTTCTCAATTAAAGGGTTTTGAATATATTATGCCTTATGCTAATCTTACTGTTCAGGAAGGGGCACCTCATAAAGTAGTCTTGTGGGACTTGGCTTCTGGTGAAGAAGGTACTGGTATTGTTCATATTGCTCCTGGGTGCGGTACTGAAGATTATGATTTGGGAAAGAAAGAACATTTGCCTTCAATTTCTCCTTTAAATGAATCTGGTTTTTTTAATGAGGGGTATGAAGAGTTTAGTTTAAAGAAATATTCTGATGTAAATAAAGATGTAATAGAAGATCTTGAACAGAGGAGATTTGTTTACAAGACAGTTCCTTACAAACATAGATATCCACATTGTTGGAGATGTGGAGAAGAATTAGTATTTAGGTTAGTTGATGAATGGTATCTCAAATGTAAAGAAATAAGAGATGAATTAATAAAAGAGAATAGAAAAATAGAATGGTTCCCTGAATATGGAAAGAAAAGACAAGAAGAATGGTTTAAGAATATGGGTGATTGGCTTATTTCTAGAAAGAGATATTGGGGTTTGCCTTTACCAATTTGGGAGTGTGAATGTGGAAATATAGAAGTTTTTGGTAGTTTAGAAGAATTAAGGAAAAGGGCTGTAAATAAAAAGAAAGTCGATGAGCTGCCTGAATTACATAGGCCGTGGATAGATGAAATTAAGATTAAATGTGCAAAATGTGACAAAGATGTTTCTAGAATCAAAGATGTGGGGGATGCGTGGCTTGATGCAGGGATAGTTCCTTTTTCCACTTTGAATTATTTAGAAGATAAAAAATATTGGAAAGAGTGGTTCCCTGCTGATTTTATTTGTGAAAATATGCCTGGACAGTATAGGGGATGGTTTAATGCTTTGATGTGGGCGTCTATAACTTTAGCAGGAAAAACTCCAACAAAATCCATCTTAGGATATGAGACTCTTAAAGATGAAAAAGGACAAGAAATGCATAAAAGCAAAGGAAATGCTATTTGGTTTGATGAATCTGTTGAAAAAATTGGTGTTGATCCAATGAGATTACTTTATTGCCTGCAAGACCCTGCACAAGAATTAAGATTTGGATTTAATGCAACTAAAGAAACAAGGAACAGCTTAAATATTTTATATAATTTAGGAAGGTTAGTTGAAAAATCTGGCAAAGGAAAGAAAGAAGAATTGGAAGATAAATGGATTAAATCAAAGTTTAATTCTCTGATTCAAGAAGTAACTAAAGATTTTGAAAGTTTGCGTCCACATTCGGCTACAAGAGCCTTGCAAAAATTTTGGCTAAGTGATTTTAGCAGAGGTTATATTCAATTCGTTAGAGATAGAATGAGCGAAGGGGATGAAGATTTTTTGGCAACTGTGCAGGAGATTTATATTGATTTATTGATACTATCTGCTCCAATAATTCCATTTATTACAGAAAGTATCTGGCAGGAATTAAAACAAAAGAAAATTGTAAAAGAAGAGTCTGTGCATTTGAATAATTGGCCAAAGGCAGATAAGAAAAAAATTGATAAAAAGCTGGAAGAGCAGTTTGATATTGCGCTTAAAATAATTGAAACTGGAATGGCTGAAAGAGACAAGGAAAAAATAGGATTAAAATGGCCTCTTGCAGAAGCCAAGATATACTTACCTGAAAAAATTGATAGGAGGCTTGAAGAAATAATTGGAAGACAGCTTAATGTAAAAAAAGTGTTGATAGAGAGTGGTGAATCTATGAAGGTGGAACTTGATACTAAACAAAGTGAAGAACTTTTGGCAGAAGGATTTGCAAGAGAGATTGCTAGAAGAGTACAAGCAGAAAGAAAAAAAGCGGGACTAAAGAAGGATGATGTAATAGAGTTGACACTGTATTTGAATGAAAAATTAGGGGGTATTTTAGTTAATCAAATAAAATTCCTAAAAGAGAGAACCAATTCTAAAGTTTTAGAATTAAGTGGATTCAGCGACGATAAAGTATCTCAAGAGGGAGTAATTGTATTTACTGTTAGAGACAAAAATATAGGTCTAAAAATTTTTCACTCTGCAAAGTACCGTTTAGGACGTGAAAAGATTTAAATAGTAAAGAACTTTAAAAGATTAGAGAGGTTGACACTTGATTATGATAATAAAAGAAGAGTTTTTAAGTAGACTCAGAAAAATATTTGACTTGAACTTATATGAAGCACGGGTTTGGACTGCATTATTATCACGAGGGGTGTCAACGGCTGGTGAATTAAGTAATATTTCTGATGTTCCAAGGTCTAGGACTTATGATATTTTAGAATCTTTAGAAAAGAAGGGTTTTATTGTAATGAAACTTGGAAAGCCCATTAAATTTGTTGCTTTAAAGCCTGAAGAAGTTGTTGAAAGAGTTAAAAGAAATCTGATTGTAAATGCCCAGGAAAGGGCTAAAAGGCTTGAAGAATTGAAAGATGATGAAGTTCTTGATGAGCTTACTTCTTTGTTTGAAAATGGAGTAAAATTTGTTGAACCTTCTGACTTGTCTGGAAGTATAAGAGGTAGGCAAAATATGTATAACCATTTGGATATGATGGTTAGGGGTGCGGAAAAGAGTATTACTATTGTTACTACTGAAGATGGATTAAGCAGAAAAATGGAGGCTTTATTGCCTGCTTTTGAAAAAGCAAAGAAAAGAGGTACGGTTATAAGAATTGGTGCTCCTATTACTGAGAATAATATAAAGGTGGCTAAAGATTTCTCAAAGGTTGCTGAAATTAAAGATACCACAAATGCAGGGCTAAAGGGTAGATTTGCAATAATTGATGCCGAAGAGTTAATGTTTATGCTGGTGGATGATAAGTCTGTACATCCTAACTATGATGTAGCTGTATGGATTTCCACTGAATTCTTTGCTCAGGCAATGGAACAAATGTTTGAGCTTGCTTGGAAAGAGTTTACACCTTTGAGTAAAGTTAAAGTTAAGGGAAAGTAATAAATAACACAAATTATTTTAAAATACAAAAGTATCTCTTTTTATGGGTGAGTTAATATTATATCTTTTAATAATTATACTCTCTTTGTCTATATGGCTAGTTATTGGTATGCTCTGGAAATTTGTAAGAAACTTCTTTCACGACAACTATTCTTTTTTTGATATACAGATAATTTGATTAAGTTACAGTT
This sequence comes from Nanobdellota archaeon, assembly GCA_030647095.1. Lineage (GTDB taxonomy): Archaea > Nanobdellota > Nanobdellia > Pacearchaeales > GW2011-AR1 > UBA73. The sequence goes on from JAUSKH010000052.1 coordinate 3,722, forward strand.
AGTTCAAATTCTCTGTCTGGAGAATTCGAATGAATGGTAATATAATCAACCGAATTCTCCATATCTTTCGTATTATTATATTTTGTCGAGCAATTTTCTCTTTTAATTCTTCTATATTTGAAACCAGATAAAATATCTCTCTGGGTTGGTTTATTTGCACTAATTGTTATGACAACTGCTTCATTGCAAAAGTTTGCTATGGATAGTAGGGATAGGGAATTAAGAGATTTATATACTATAGAAAGGTACATAAAGCAAGAAAATGAGGATTTAAATTATACATTACTAATGGAAAATAATAGATTAAAAGAACAGATAAAAAAATTATCAGATTATATGACTAAGATAAATAGAAAATTAAAGAAGTAATGATATCTTTCTCTCTATTTCTTTACCTTTCTTCTTCAATTTATTTAGCTCTTCTCTTATATGTGAGGATGTTTTTTCTGCACTTTTTACCATTTCATCACTTTCTTTTATCAATTCATCAGCCTCTCTTTTTTGATTAATAAGAATCTGATTCACCATGTTTAACTTAATGTTTTTTTCTATTTAAATACTTGTATTTTCTTAAAATCTTTGTCATTTTCGGTCATAAAGTTCATCTCTGTGTTTTATTAATATCTTGCCCATATGATATCCGATTTTCATTTTTTTTAACTGTCTTTCTGCTATTTCTTCCTGCTCTCTTTCTTTCAAGTATTCTTTAGTCGCCTCACTGATTACTTTTCCAAGAAATCCTTTTTTCTGTTTTTTAGTGATTGCTAACTTTCTTAATTTGTTTAGTACTTCTGTGTCCATATTGATTGTAATTGTTGTGCCTGCCATGATATATTTACATTTTAGAATTATTTAGATATTGCTATTTTGTAAATATATTGACTAACTAGATTGTATTTAATATTGATTACTCTTTTAGATGGTTTGAAAAAAGTTTAGAACCTATAGTGAAAGACGTAAGTCTTTCCCTAATAAGTCAACGACAAACTAGGGAAATATTAATGTCGTTGACTATAAATAGAATATATACCTAGATTTTATGGTATATTTTATTAATTATATAGTAGTTACAAATAGAAAGCCTTAAAAATACAAAAAATTAGAGAATTCTATGGAATTTGGAGAAGCAGTTCAATCGGTTATATTCAGAGGATTAGTGGAAAAACGCCTTGAAGAGATAATTGGGGATGCTAACAAAGATCCTAGATTAACTCCAGACTTCTTAGATGTTATCGAACTTGTTGAAGAAGGCGATTTTCAAGAGATTGAAAATGGACCGTTAAATGAACTTTATGTACTAGCTGGAAAAAAGAAAGTAAAGGGTTTACTTAGAAGAGAGAAAAATAAGCTTGAAGTTGACAGAAAAGAAGATAGAATGAGAGATTATTTTACTTCGCAAAACGGACTTATGTTCCCAATTTTTGAAGATTGGTTAAAATTCAAGGGTTTTGAAGAAAATGAGATTATAAGAAGAAAAAGCACTGGGGAGACGCGTGCAATTGGAAGGCCAGATATTTTCGGAACAGATGAAAAAGGAACATTAACTAAAATTGAACTAAAAGCAAGGGATTACGATCCTGAGAAAGTTTCTGGGCAGATAGCAAGATACTTGAACACGCACAAGGATAGTAAATTAATTTTTGCAGCGCCAGATGTTGATACAAAATTGTTTTTTGGATTAAAACATTTTACTGACCAAAAAAGGATTAAGTTCATTGAACTTAAAGAAATTGATGATGATATTTATGTATTTAAGGATGAAGTTACTCCGGAAGATTTTGAGAATCTACCGAATGAGCCTGAGCCAGTAAGGAAAAAAAGAGAAAATAATGGCTTGGTTTATATTATGCGAGATGTTCCTATTAGGAAAAATGGGTATAATGGTTCTAGAAGAAAGAAAATAGTTAATAATACAACTGGAATAGAGAGCTTAACCTCAGAAAAAGAAGAATCTGTATTCTCGGGTGCGGAAGAGATAGCAAAAGGAAGTTTTCATAAAAAAGAATGGGAACAGATTAGTTATGTTGAGAAAGTTGCTTGTTTTGCGCGCGCAGTTTTACCTGAAAAAAGATATCAAGTAGATGGAAAAATGTATGATCTATTCCAAAGATTAAGAACTCATAATGAAAATACACGGTCTGTTGAAAATGTTCCTACAGGCCCAACAATAGAAGAAATGGAGATAGTTCAATCTGGAATTAGAAATCCATTGTCGAGATTTGTTAATAAAGTGCTAAAATATAATAATCGCCCAGATGGATTTGATTCTACATTTGAAAGTTATATGGTTGTGCTTGGTCCATTTAACGAGGATTCAGTTATAAAATTCCATCAAGGTGAAAAGGGAGCGAATCTATCTAATGCAGATATAGATAAAATGGAAAAACAGGATGTGCCTGCTAAAATAGAGGTAAGAATTGGGATGATGAGAAACTTAGTGAAGCAAGCAAAGGACGCGCTTGGTGAAATATTTGATTCTCAAGATTATAGACTAGTTGCTCAAGCTGCTCAGAAAAAACCAAGAAATGCAATTGAGAAAGTAGAGCACGATATACTTAAGAGATTAGTTAAATCGGCGGATAAGCAAGGGATTACTGAAGCATTAGAATTTCTTGAAACAAAGGTCGCGAGAACTGGTTTATTATATAGCCTAGATAAAGATTTGGCTTATCTTTATGCTTGTAATCATATAGAGATTAATAGGTTTATTGAAAAACAAAATTCTTCTGGTTTAGAATCTATTATTGCACAATTTGACGATTATTGGGAGAAAAAATCATTTCCCAATGTGACTCCAAAAGAGATAGGTAAATATGTAAATGCGGATAACAGAATGTTTGATGAAATAGTTTCTAATTTTGATAAATTAGATTCAAGGCCTTATTATGTGCAAGTTGGTAAGTTATGGATTGATGAACCCTGTCCAGAGCTTGAAGAGGGATATTCATTAGCAGTTAGTGAGGAGCAATATAGACTATTGAAAGATTTGGAAGAAAATAAGGCTATTGAAGGGTTGAAAGAGTCTGTTGAATTGACCTTGCAAGCCAAGGATATCGTAAACAGCGTAGATCCAAGCAAACATCCTGAAGAGATTAGAGAACATATCCTAAAACTTAGTTCTGCAATAAAGAAGAGAGATAACTTATTAATAGAAGAAAGTAGAAGATTAAACTCTGGGAAAACTCCTGATAATTATAATGCTCAGCGATTGAGACTTAGAGAGTTAGAGATGGTGACAAAAAAGGAAGTATTGGATAGAAAAGAAGATATCAAATTTTTTGAAGAAGAACTTGAGAAAATCATTGTAAAACCTTCCATTAAAGCAGAAGAGAGAGATTCTCTTCATAAAGAAGCAGACTTATTGTGTGTTATGGGTTTCGAAATTGTTTTCTACAATGCGCAAGCTGAATTAGCGGCGCTTAGAAAAAAAAGATATGAAGCACTTCATGGAGTCAATGAAACTTTGGCAGACGTTTATTATACACATGCTCCTAATACTATGAGGGTTCTTAAAGGTAAAATATCTCCTGAGAAAGTTGAGGAACTATATACTGGAGATGAGAAGAGTAGTTTGGAATTTTGTCTAAGTGATAATCAGTTATACCAAGAACTTGTTGGTCTCGTTAAACCGATGGAACTGGAAACGCGTAAAACTGGGATGAGATTTGATAGGTCAGTGAAACACGCACATTCGGTGGTACCTGAAATAGTTTATAGATTAGAAAATGTATTGAATGGATATAAGCCAAGACATCCTAAAGGAGAGATTTGGGAAACATATAAGGCGGCGGTTAATGGTTTTATTGAAGATGTATTAAATAATACACATTATTCCCAGTCTGTAAGGGCTGGGCTTGCTGATTCTTTAAGAGCCAGTAAGGGACACGAAGCAGGAATGGATGAAATGCAAGTCCTTAACTTTTTTGGAGACTTGAGAATTTATGCTGCTCGGGGAAAGGTTCCTGGAAGAGAGGAATTAAGGAAAATGCTTGGAAACTTGGAAAATGGGAACGATAGAACTGTTTACGGGAAATAGTTTTTTATTGAATTAAAAAGGTTGGATAGTTAACTTCTTCCGGACCAATCATAATTCTTCAAAGCGCCATCTCTTTCCCAGTCCCAAAAGCAAAAATCGTCATGACCATATTTTCCAATTGCTCGTGCTAAAAGAATAGATTTTTCTGCTAGATGGGGTTTTCTTAATTTATGCTTGCTGCTTAGTGTTGGATCGTAAACTATTATGTTGTCTAATTTTGCGTAAAATGTTGCTTGGTGTTGTGAAGGAAGAGCGAATGGATTCATTTCCATAGGAGTCAGGTTCTTATTTTTAGTCCATTCTTCTTTTATTATTGCAAGATAGGAGGCTATGTCGTGAGGATAGTAGGTAATAACGTCGCTTCCTTCTTGATCTGTTGCCCAGGTATATCTCATATAGAATGTATCATGTGGCGTTCTTCCTCTAAGAGGTTCTTTTGTTGCTTCATCGTGTATTGTTGAGGGTTTTAACAATAAAACTGATGCAAGATTTTCCGCTCCTCTTAAAACAGGTACATGATTTAATCTGAACCTATATCTTTGCTGTCCTACTGTTCTTGAAGGAACTTCTACAACTATATTTGCCCCTTCTTTTTGTACTCTTTTGGCATCATCGTAAGAGCTAACTTTTATGCCTCCTGCTTTATTTTCTGCGTAAGTAAATAGTTTTACTCCTTCAGGAAGAAATGTGAATGGAACTACTCTTCTAGTTCTGTCTCCCCAGGTTGGTCTTACTGAATAGCCAACATAATCTATTTGTTCTTCTTTCAGTTCTTTTAATTTTTCAAAATCTCTCGATCTTATTTTTAATGGTATTTCACGAGAATTATTGCAGTCTGACTGTGTTTTTGGATGGCTTAAAGTGAGATATTCTCCGTGTTTTAGGCATTTTCTTGAAGCTTCTGCGCTATTATCTGCATTAATAAAAAAATATCCTGGTATTAGCCTTAATCTTAATTCAATTGATTCTGAATCTACATCTAGGCTAGCTATTCTATCAACTAGATTTCTCTCTGTATTGGCTTGCCTAACTCTTAAATCTCTAAGCTCTGTTAGTGTTTTTTCTCTGAAAAAAGACTTTTTCGTCATAAAATTTAAGCATAAAAGAGGTATAAAAACCTTTCTATAGTTGTAACTAATAGGTCATAACAAAAAAGAAATTTTAATATAGACTTCATAGAATATACATCTTAGTGCGATAATGCATTTATATTGCCTTAATTAAGAAGAATTATGAAAAAAGAAGTCTTTATAATTTTAGGATTGATGATTATTTTTTCATTGCCATTATTAAGTGCTTTAAGTTTTGCAGATAATCATGATGTGGCTTCTTGTAAAAAGGATTGTATTACTGTTAAAAAATTATCATTAGAAATATGTAATACAGCTTATACTCAATGTAGAAATATATGTGAAAATAATTCCTGTAGGTCTATTTGTTCGCAACAAAAATTAAATTGTGTTAAAAATTCTAGTTCTAGTTTCCTTGTATGCCGGAAAGCATGTAATGATATTAATATTTTTGAGGGATGTTTGAATAATACTTATAAGAAAGGAGAACCTTTTGTAAATGGATGTGATAAATGTGTTTGTAACATTAATAAAAAGGTTAGTTGTGTAAGAGACGCTTATTGCAATAAAAATGTTTCAATAGGTATGGAAGAATGTACACAGGCCGGTGGTTTATACCAAGGAATATGCAACGGTCCGTATTTTGATGTTTTTTGTAGCAGACAGAAGCTTTGCATTTGTCAAGGTAATTCTAATTACACCTGTCCTTCAAACTATCAGTGCTTGACTGATTTTGTATCTCCAAATAAAAGAATTAGCCATACTATTGCTGGATGGAGAGACTTATTAGGAAAGCCTTTAGGTGATATTGGTATTTGTGCTAAATAAAGAATCCCTCTAAACTTGCTGTGATTGGGATTCTTTAAGCCTCCAAAATGGGAACGAACGAGAATAATCGCAACAAGTTGATGGTTATTAAACCATTTTGGAGCAATAAAAAAATTTAAATTTGGTTTTATACCGTATATTCTTACTATCTCTTATATAGAAGCTAATTCTGTTTTGCCAACAATAATCTTTCTATAAAAGCAAGATTGTCTTTCATTACCTGAGCGGTCTATTGTGTCGCATACAATTTTGCCTTCCGCTTCTACTTGATAGACCAATGCGTCTTGGTCACAATCAACAAGCACTCTCAATACGCTTAACCTGTTTCCTGAATCTTCTCCTTTTCTCCAGAGGGTATTTACATAAGGTTTCCAAAACGTTGCGTAATTGGTTCTTAATGTCTCTTCGAGTGCTTCTTTGTTTACATAGCCAAGCATGAGGATATTGCCTGTATTAAAATCCTGAACTATTGCAGGCAATATACCTCCCATTTTATCGAAGTTAAGTTTGAGAGACAATCCTTCTTCACGGTCCCTATTTTCTGTATTCATGCTAGAAAAACCTCCTTTCAAATTATAGAGGGCAATAGGAGAGAATCGAACTCTCTTCTTCGAAGCCACAATCCGATGCTCTGCCATTGAGCTACTATTGCCTATGAAAAAGAAAATTAAATTAAGGGAGATGAATGCAATCAGCACGTAAAGTGCCTATTGCCTCGAAATTCTTTAGAAATGCATTAATAGAAGTCTGACTACAAAAAGTGAAAACAACCAGCGTTTGTTAACGCCTTTGCTCCTGATAATATTTGATTTTGCATGATAAAATTCTGTATTGTTGGTATATAAATTTTTGTGTTTGCATGATTTTTATATTTCTGATATTATTCTTTCATTTGTGGATCTGATTGACTAAACATACTTTTATCAAAAACTAGATCTTGAAATGGATAACATTTTGAGTCTTGAGGACTAAAATAAGTTCCATCTATCGAAATTCTTACTTCTTCATCTGTTTCACTTACCCCACCGAATAATGGGTCAGAATTAATGTCAATATATCTCTTAGCTTTCCAGCTGTTTTTATTTCCTACAATATATATTGTAGTATCGTTTTCTGGCTCTTCCTGGCTAGTTTCTGAGAATGTGTGTAAATACTGTCTTTATTTGCTACCTTAAATTTCAGGTTCCACATTGTAGATTAAATAACTAGGAATATAAAAAGGTATTTATGTTTGCTTTTATAGGAATTATTAATTTTGTTTTAATGAATAGTTTTAGTAAACTAAAGAAAGAAGTATATATTTCTATAAATAGGATAATATGTACCTAATAACAGGATAGCGGTATGGGTTACATAAAACATATGATTCAAATTTAATCTTTTTCTGATTCATAAAACTTAAAAAGGGAGGAGATATAGAAGATTATGAAGAAAAGCGTTTGGATAATTATTGGAATTATTGTTCTTGCTGGAGTTGCTGGAGCTTTTTATTGGAAAAATAATACTTCTGTCAATAATGACGGTAAATATGATTCTTTTGCTCAATGCCTGACGGAGAAAGGGGTAAAGATGTATGGAGCATGGTGGTGTTCTCACTGTCAGAATCAGAAAAAGGCTTTTGGGAGTAGCTGGAAGTATGCAACTTATGTTGAATGTTCTACGCCTGATGGTAATTCACAGCTTCCAGTGTGCAAAGATGCTGGAATAGAAGGTTATCCTACTTGGGATTTCGGCGGTGGAGTTAGACTTAGTGGAGAAGTTTCTTTTGATGAATTAAGCCAGAGAAGTGGGTGTCCTTTACTTTCTTGATTGAAATATAGACCTATTATTTTTGGAGTAAAAGATCGCTGTAAGAGTGTGCAATCATTTCTTCTTCACTAATATCCAACAAAGATTTATAATAATTACATTGCTGTTGCAAACGTTCTCTCCCAATAGTTCCTTCTTTGTCTATTGCTTCCACTTCAATAAAAGAGCCAAGTTTCTCAACTTGGTCAATGTGAAATTTTACATTTTCAATAAAATAAAGAATCCCAATCGCAACAAGCTGAAGGGGATTCTTTAAGCCTCCAAATGGAAACGAACGAAAATAATCTTAGCAAGCTGGAGGGTATTAAACCCATTTGGAGCAATAAATATCTCTTTGTTTATCAATAATAACTTTTACTCCTAGAGTTGTTGTTAATATTTCCTCTAAAGAAGTATTAGGTTCTGTTTTAAAAAGATGAACATTAGACTGTTTAGCTCCAGCATAATCTTCTCTTTCATAACCTATTAAATTGTTTTCTATATTTCCTTTCCTTAATTTTAGCCTTCCTTTGGGAACATTGAAATAAATATCTACCTGATGATCTCTTCCTTTATAATCTGCGCCTTCTCTTTTTAGTATTTCTCTTACTTTATCTGGCTCTTTGCATTGTGCTTTAAATTCAATATTGAGGTGCATTATTGTTTTAGATTAGTTTGGTTTATATTGATTGTGTTGTAAGGATTATACCCTTGGCTTATTTTTAATTACTTTCATAGGATGAAATAATTTCAGAAGATTATATAAACAATAGTCTATAAATTTTGAAATGGTTAGAGGAACAGATGTTACAGGCATGAAGAGAAGCTACAGGACAGTAGTTGAAGGAGAATTTCCGGATGTTTTAAGTATTGGACTTCAAAAAGAAAGTGATTTGAGATATGGAGAAAATCCTAATCAACCAGCTGCAATGTATAAACTTGATGGAATAAATATAGCAGATATTACTAATATTAGACTTGCAAAATCAGGGAAAGGAGGATTATCAGCAACTAATTTTATGGATGTTACTAGGGCTTTGGAAATATTAAAGTTTTTTGAAGTTCCTTCAGTTGCTGTTATGAAACATCTTGTTCCATCAGGGTTTGCCAGACAATATAATGGAAATAGTTTAGATAATATTTATCAAAAAGCGAGAGACGCAGATGCAAGAAGTGCTTTTGGTTCTGTTGTTGTTTTGAATCGCTCAGTTGATAAAGCAACTGCTGAAGCGATAATGTCTTCCTATGTAGAAGGGGTTGCTGCTCCTGAATTTGAAGAAGGCGCAATGGAAATATTAGAAAGAAAAAAAGATATCAGAGCAATATTGTATTCAAATTTAGATAGACTTCCTAAATTTGTTGGAGATGATATTAATAATGTTTATGATATTAAAGGTCTTCCAACCGGCAGAGTACTAGTGCAAAAACCTTATTTGAGTAGTGTAAGAAGCGTTATGGACTTAGTTTGTGACCCTTTAGTAGAACATGAAGGAATAAAACATGTAGTTGAGCGCGATCCTACACAAGCAGAAATTGAAGATTTATTGACTTCATGGTATGTTAATTTAGGGGTAAGAAGTAATGGAATTGTTTTTGTTAAAAATGGTGTAACCGTTGCTGTTGGAACAGGTCAGCAGGAAAGAGTCGGAGCGATAGAACAAGCAATAATAAAATCTTATCAAAAAACAATGGATAAGGAAGGAATAAAATATGATGCAGTTGATGGCGCAGCACAAAGAGATTTATTATCAAGAAATCCTTTAAAGGGATCTGTGATGTCTTCAGATGCTTTTTTTCCTTTCAGAGATTCAATTGATATTATCGCAAGACATGGAGTAACTGCAGTAATACAGCCTGGTGGGTCTGTGAGGGATTATGAAGTTATTGATGCAGTTAATGAACATAAAATGGCAATGACTTATACTTTAGAGAGATGTTTTGGACATTTCTAGGGTATAAAAAAGAGAGATTAGTAGTAATTTTATAGTAGTTAATAATCGGAATATTTAAAAAGTTCTATCTCCCTTATAATTTATGGAAAAAGATTTTAAACTATATGAATTCCAAAACGGCTTTCGTTTAGCGTGTCAAATAACACCTACAAATACTATATTTGGTAACTTAAGAATAAATCATGGAGCCCTACATGAAAAAGAAGGCGAAGAGGGAATTGCTCATTTTTTAGAACATATGTTTATAGAAGGAGGAACTGAAAAATATACTCCTAAAGAACAAGCAAATATAAGTGGGAAATTTGGTTATACTAATGCATTTACATCTAGAGATAGAACGATAATTCCTTGGGGGATGATTCCATCAGACTTAGAAGACTATTTGGATATGGCATGTCAAATGACTTTCTGTCCTCGTTTAAATTCAACAGTTTTAGAACAACAAAGAGAAGTAGTCTTAAGAGAGATAGCTAGGACGAAATGTTCACCAGATTTTGAAGATAAGTTTAAGTTTTATTGGCCAAGTTTAACAAGAGATAGAGATCATACATATTTTGTTTTAGGGGAAGAAGAGGTTATAAGAAATGTTACTGAAGAAAAACTAAGAAATTTTCATAGGAGAGGATATAACCCAAACAATATGATTTTAATGTTATCTGGGGATTTACCTTCTGATATTGTAAATCTCGTTGCAAAATATTTTGCTGATAAAAAAATGGGGGAAAGTAAGCCGTTTGAATTTGCACAGGTTCCTTTTCTTGACACAAAAACAATAAAATATTCACAAGCTAAAGACTTATTGAATAAGGATAATTATGAAGAAAGTAATTCGCAATTGATGTTTGGAGTAATTGTTCCTGATGAATCTCATTTAGATGGTGTTGGTTTAAGTGTTGCTGCCGATATTTTAGGAAGAAGTAGGACTAATGGTTTGAAAAAAAGAATAAGAAGCGATGAAGGAATTGCTTATGAAATAGGAAGTTTTTATCATGGAGACAGACGATTGGGTCACTTTGGAGTAAATGGAAAGGTTCACGCAAAAAGACAAGAAAGGGCTATAGATATCATTTTTGAAGAATTAGAAAAAATGAAACAAACAACCTTTGATGAAGATGAAGTGTTAAGGGCGAAAAGTAGAGTAGCTTATAAAATTACAAATGGATTAGAAAAGAATTTTCTTAACTTTGTGAATGTTGATCCTGTGAATGTTGGAGTAATTGCAAAAATGGATTATGCTCTAGACGGAAGAGTACCTATAAAAGAACAATTAACAAGGATAGAGCAAGTCACACCATCAACCATAAGAAGAGTTAGTAATGAATATCTTCCTTCAAATAGAGAGACAGATAACTATGTTCTTTTAGTAAGAGATCCCCTAGGAAAATAGTTTAGTATAGTGCTACAAAAAGGGAAACATCTTTATAAGTTAATTCTACTAATTTTAAACATGGTTTACATAGATGTTCATTGTCATATTGATATGTACAGTGATGAAGAGCTTCCTGCTATAATTGAAAGAGCTAGGAAGGCTGGAGTTGGGATTATTGTAAATAATGGTATAAATGCTGAGACTAATAGGAAGACACTAGGGCTAATTGAGAAATATGATGATATCAAGGGGGCGATGGGCATTTATCCTTGTGAAGCTTTGAATATGAAAGATGGGGAAATTGAAAGAGAAATTGAATTTATTAGAAGTAATAAAGATAAGATTGTTGCAATAGGGGAGGTTGGACTTGATTTTAAGGAAGATGGGAAGGAACATGTTAAACAGGAGAGGGTTTTTAGAAAAATGATTGAATTGGCTAAAGAGTTAGATAAGCCTATTATTGTTCATTCTAGAAAGGCAGAAGAGAGATGTATTGAAATACTTGAGGAAATGAAAGTGCAGAAAGTTATGATGCACTGCTTTTCTGGAAAGTTAAAATTAGTTGAGAGAATTAGGGATAATGGATGGTTTTTTAGCATACCTGCTAATGTTAAGAATAGCGAGCAGTTTCAGAATATTGTTAAAATGGTTGATATAAAACAGCTGTTATGTGAGACTGATTCTCCTTTTTTGCATCCTGATAGAGAGAAAAATAATGAACCTGCTAATGTTGTTGTTAGTTATGAAATGATTGCTAAAATCAAAAATTTAAAGCTGAAAGAAGTGGAAAAGCAGATAGAGAAGAATTATAGAAAACTATTTGAATAATTACTTTCTCTTCTTTGTTTTACTTAGTGGTTTAATCGTGGAATGTTGAATTTTGTTAGCAGATAATTCTGGAACGCTTCTTTTAGATGACATGAAAACAAAATAGAGGACTGCCATTAAAGCTATCAAGATGAAACTTGAGGCTATGAGCCCTATTGAAAGTAAACTAATTGGCTCTTCAATAGGTTGTTGGTTCTCATTTACAGCAGTCAAAACGATAGTATTGTTCTGAGGAGGTATGCTTACCTGCTGCACTTCTTCTGTATTGCATTCTACCTGAAGAGTTCTCGTATGGGTATCTGTCTCTGTTGAAGAATCAACAGATGCTTTTATTTTATATTCTCCTGTGTTTACGTTTCTAGGAATTATAAATGAAAGTTCTTCATTCTGTGTATCAGAATCGCCTTGTTTTTCTATAGTGAATTTACCTGTAGAGTTGTTCACTCTAAGTTCTGTATTTTTCAATGTAATACTAACATCCTGATTTTTTCCTCCAAGATTCTCAGCTTTGAGTTTTACATTTACTATATCACCGCATTCTGCCTTATTAGGCATTTCAAATTTTGACAGTACTACGTTATTATCTGGTCTCTTTAGATTTACATTTTGATAGCTCTGCGTGCATATGTCTCCTATTGTCTTTGTATAAAGAGCGTAGTCGTGATCTAGGTCTATATCGGAAGGGATATCCAAATCAATATATTCTGTTGAAGAATGACCTCCTTTATCTACTGCGATAGATGCATCTTGCTTTTCTATTACTTTGTCTGTGGTCAAATCATAAAGAGAGATTTCAACATCTTCATCTAAATCCTTTTCTAGGTCGTTAATAATTTCTATTCTTATATTAAGAGTTTTACCCAATTGTATATTATCTTCCTGTTTAGGATTTAAGATATTTATTTTTACGCTATCGTTAACTATAGAACAAGCGTTTGCTGCTTTGAATGACGGCATGCAACTTGTTGCACAGCATAAATTAGAATCTTTTACTTCAACTAGACTACTTGAGCAGGCCTGTGATTCTTGACATATATTGCCACCTACTTCTGAGCATGTAAAATCTTTAGTTGAGCCTACTACTACATTCCAACTTCTTATTATATTATACTGTTCATCTGAGATTATTGCTTGGATTAAGTAAATTCCTTGTGGTTCATCAAAAATAATTTCTTTTGTAGAATATGGAGAATGTGGTTCTGGGAAGTCGTTTATAAACCAAGATATATTTATATTTTGCGAATCTATGTCTATATAATTTACTATGAATGTTTCAGTTTTTCCTTCTAGAATATTTATGGAATCTTCAGCTGGATCTGAAGAAAATATTTGTGGAGGATCGTTTATAGGAGTTATCATTATATTTAGTTCTCTTGTATCATTACCACTGAATTGGTCTAAAACCTTTAAGGTACAGTAAGCAGTGCCAGAATAGTCTTTCTTTCCTATGTATGTTAATACATTTCCTTCTATTGTGCAATTTAGATTATTTTCTAATGCTACTGAAAATGAAATTGAATCGTTTTCTTCGTCTGTTGCTTCTAGATTACAGGTTGATTCAGTGTCCTCTTGGATTGTTGTTTCACAAGTTAAATTGCTAAAGACTGGGGCGTCGTTTACTTCTATTACGTTAATTGATAAAGTATTGGAAATAATATTGAATTCCTCATCTGTTGCTGTGAAGTAAACTTCTTCTGCACCAACAAATTCTGGATTGGGAGTTAGAGTGAGTAAGCTGTTAGATATTTCAGCTTGGATATGGTTATTTCCTACAATAGTAAATTCAAGTTGCGAATCTATATCTTTGAAGTAATCAGAAAGATTTATTGCGTTTTTTAATTGTGTATCCTCATTAACAGTAATATTTGGTATCTCTTTATCCAGATAAGGTACATCATTTATATTGCTGATATTTATATCTAATATTTTTGTATTATAATCATTTCCATCTGAGACTTTTAGTTCGCAGGAAGCTGGGCCATTATAATTTTGTATCCCTATATATGTCAATATGTTTCCTTCTATTGTGCAATTTAGATTATTTTCTAATGCTACTGAAAATGAAATTGAATCGTTTTCTTCGTCTGTTGCTTCTAGATTACAGGTTGATTCAGTGTCCTCTTGGATTGTTGTTTCACAAGTTAAATTGC
>JAUSKH010000070.1 GCA_030647095.1 Nanobdellota archaeon
TAATTTGTTATTATCAAAAGCACGATGCACCACCACGGCTTAAAAGGTGCGGTTTTCTGTCAAGCATCTTGACATTATAAAATGACATATAAAGTAAGATTTAAAAGGGGTTCTGGGTAAAAGATTATAATGAAAGACTTACTTATAAAGGGCATGGCTGAACCATTCGTTATTGTCATGATTCCTGCATATAATGAGGAAGATAATATTGGCAAAGTGATTCGTGAGATACCGAGAGATATTGATGGAGTGAAAGATGTTAAGGTTCTTGTTATGGATGATAATTCTATCGATGGGACGGCTGAAGTTGCTAAAAAAGCTGGAGCTGATTATATATTAAGGCAGAAGCAGAATGTTGGGCTTGGAAATAATTTTAAGCGCGGGATAGATGTTGCTTTGAAATACGGAGCGGATATTATAGTAACTATAGATGGAGACGGACAGTTTGATGCTGCTGATATTCCTTCTTTACTTAAACCTATATTAGAACAGGAAGCAGATGTTGTTACTGCTTCACGATTTTTGAATCCTTCTTTAACTAAAAACATGCCTTGGATAAAGAAATGGGGAAATAGGCGTTTTACTAATCTAGTTAGTCGTATTACTGGACAGAAATTTAGTGATAGTCAATGTGGTTTTAGGGCTTATAATAGGGAAGCTGGATTGCGAATAAACACGCGAGGGAAGTTTACATATACACAGGAAGTTTTTATTGACCTACTTGAGAAAGGTATGCGTATAAAGGAAGTTCCTGCGCATGTTAGTTATGATAAAAATAGAAAGTCAATGGTTTCAGGAAGCTTAAGCAGATACGGTTTTAAGTCTCTAGGCATTATTGCTAAAACAACTAGAGATACTCAACCATTGACTTTCTTTGGAGTGCCTGGGATGATTTTGTTTTTCCTTGGTTTTCTTGGAGGAGCATATTCATTCTTTTACTGGCTTGCAGAACATGCAACAACGCCTGTAAGGACTCTTTTGAATATTTCTATCTTCTTAGTGATTGCAGGTCTTTCCCTTGGTATTTTAGGTTTGCTTGCTGACATGCTTAAAACAATAAGAAAAGACCAGCAGGAAATTTTGTATAGGCTTAAGAAAAGAGATTTTACACCTATACAGGAAGATAAGATAAGGGTAGCGAAGAGGAGCAGGGCATGATAAATACTAATGATTATATAATGCGCGTGGGAATGATAAACAATTATATCGAGTCTGCTAGAGGATTATCAAGGGCAGTAAGGAATGAAACTTTAAGTGCACAGTTGGATGGAATTGCTAGGCAGTTATTAAAAATAAGTAATGTATACACCCAACTTGTAGAAACTTACGAGGATCCTAGAACAATCAAGCAGCTTGAGCAACCTAGAAAAGAACTTCCAAAAGAAATAAAATTGAGATTGGAAATGAGTGCGCAGAAACTTGAACTTGGTGAATTCCGCATGCAGGAATATTTACGAAAAGAGGTTGGTATTACTGATGAAAGGACACTGACTGTAATGTCCACAAGAACAGAGGAATTTTATTTCGAGCTTATAAGTTTTCTTAGGGATAATCTTGATTCGATGGATAGTAGTGGCCATGGTAAGAATGGAAAAGATGAAAATGAGTAAGAACCCAGATGAATATAGGTCAAAGATTAATGAAATAAATGAATATATTGCTAGAGCTAAGCAATTATTGGGAACTGTGAGAGATGAAGAATTGATAAGGAATTTAACTAGTATTGCTGAAAGGCTTAGCGAGATAAACGATGATTATAGAGAGATGGTTAAAATTTATGAAGACCCTAAAACTCAAGTGTATTTTAACACGCCAAGAGTGTCTTTAACAAATGAGCAGAAGCGTATTTTAGTATCGGATGCTTATGAATTAGAGCGAAAAGAGTTTAGAAGCCAGGAATTTTTCCGTAGAGTTTTAAGGATTAAAGATGAAAAAGAGCTTACTGAAATGTCTATACGCCCTGAGATTTATTTTTGTGGTTTACTAAGAGAGGTAGAGTATAATTTAGCGGAGTTGGATGTTCAACCTCAATGGAAACCTAATAAACATGGAGTCTAATCCACAAATCTATATTCAGAGGAAGAAAGAAATAGCTTCTTATTTAGAGAGGGCGGCAGTTTTGTCAGAACATGGCGCATTTGAGAAGTTTCCTGAACCTATGCGATACGCTATTGATTCTTTAAACCAAATAAGTAATCAATATGAAAAACATGCAAGATTGCTTTCCAGCCCGACTGTTAGAGAAGTTATAAGAGATAGAAGGTCGCTTATGTCAACACAGGTTGTTAATTATTTTGAGAAAAAAGCAGATAGAGCTTATAAATATTTTTATAATTTTGCAGTTAATGTGCTTGGCATAAAAGACGAGGATAAAGCACGGGAAATTGCACATAGACCTGAGTTGTATGTTTTTGATAGTATTATATTGATGGAGAGAACGCTTGGCGTTCCTGCTCCGGTTGTTGTTGGGGGGAATTAGGGGATGAATAAAGAGATGTTAGTCTCTGTTATAATACCTACTCTTGGGAGAGAAACTCTTTATCCTTTAGTTGAAAAGTTGTTGGAACAAAAAACTAAATTTAATTATGAAATCGTAATTGTTCCACAGGTCAAACTGAAAGAAAATTTACTAAGAAATAAAAGAATAAAGATCTTCTATGAACCATTAGGAAAAGGTTTTGCATATTATAGAAATATTGGGATAAAAAAGAGTGGGGGAGAGATTATATCTTTTATCGATGATGATGAAATGCCCATAGGTAATAAATGGCTTAACAATTTGGTTAAACCGATCCTAGAAAATAATGAGAAAGTGGTAACTTCAGGCTATAAAATAAAACTTGGTGAAGAATATCTTACAGACTCAATAAGTCTTTTAGGATTCCCTGGCGGAGGGGCAATAGGCTTTAGAAATATGTGGGGAGTTAATTCAGAAGATTATACTGAGCATATTTGCACAGGTAATATGTCTATAAAAAAAGAAGTTATTTCAAAATTGGGTGGATTTGATATTTCTTTGAAATTTGGTAATGAAGATGTAGATTTAGGAGATAGATTGATATTTAACAATATAAAAATAAAATATATAGAAGAGGCAACCGTTTATCACGCTCCCAGAAGAGGTTTTATTAATTTTGCTAAATGGAACTTTTTGAGAGGAAGATCTGCTGCGGAATATTTGTCAAAAAGAAGAGGTAAAAATAAGATTTATCATAGATTTAATTCATCTTTAATTATAATAAATAAAAATTATAAGTCTATTCTTATTCTTGGTATTTTATTTATGATGTTTTTCCAATATGTCTTTCAATTATTAGGTTACATAAATCAGAGGATAACCAATAATGAATAAAAGAAAAGAACTTCTCTCTTTATTTCTTCTGATAGTAATTATAGCCGTTCTTATTTATTTCCAATATAAAGAAATATTCAGAATTCCAAATTTCTATGGGTATGACACTTTCACACATGAGTTGTTTTCTAATTATATCATAAAAGAAGGATTTTTACCGGTAAAATGGCCTAATACATATAATTTTGAACCGGTACCATATATTACAATATTTTGGATTTCATTCGTAGTATATCATAACTTAACCTTGGTTGGTTTACACGATTTATATAAAATAGGAGGATTATTATTCTTAGTTTTATCCTCATTTATGATATATCTTATTAATAAAGAAGATAAGTTTAAAGCATTTATAACTACAGTCCTATTTTCTTTTTCCTGGTATATTTTTTGGAGGGGTCTAATTTCCTATCCTGAAGGTATGGCTATATTACTAATATTTCTTATGGCCTATGGAATAAAAAGAGACTCTCTGCCTTTAGTTATCCTTTCCTATATAGCTTATATTTATACACATTATAGATCTGCTATATTTCCTACTTTATTATTAGGATACTTTCTTTTTTCTAAAAGGAAAAATATTAGATATAACTTAAATGTGATTCTTATAATCTTTGTATCTACTATTCTAATAATTAGTAAGATTATGAAAAACTTAATAGATGGTCTATCATACCATTTTGGGGATTTTTCTAAGATCGCTCAAGCTGATCAGATTTTAGAAAGATATGCTCCTTTAACATTTGATAAGATATTGTTAAATGTAGGAGGAATTCTATTGCTTCTAACATCTTTATTATTTATAAATAACCTGAGAGAGATGAAAAAACTTTCTTTACCTAGATTATGTCTACTACTCATGCCTCTTACTGGAGCAATTTTAATGAAGGGAGATCTATTTGGAATAAACATCCCTTATTATAGAATGTATAGTTATTTTATAGTGTCCTGCATCATATTGATCTCTTTTTCTAATTTAAAAGAGATAATAAACATAAGAAGACTAAAGGTGTCTTTAATATCTATAGTTATTATTCTAAGCTTTATTACTGTGCCCATTATACATGGAGGATTTCTAGTAAATAATTATCATTTAGAAATGGCCAATATGCTAAATTTAGAAAAAAACAAAATTGTTATATCTTATACACCAGAAATGAAAGTTCTAGGTGTAAGTTCAATTGAGAATGACGGCACTTTTATTAATAATATCTTCTCCAAAAAAGAATGGAGTGGCTCTGATATAAGAGATATTATTGAAAATCGTTATCCTAAAAATATGAGTGTATATATAGTATCTGAAAATAGTAAATTTATATCAGATTTAGAACCCACTAGATTTGGTAATATTTACCTATTTAAGATAAAATAAGCTTTTTACTATATGTCAATATAAAAAAGAACCAAATGGGTATGATTCTGTATATCCCGCCATATTTAATATTTATCTTTCTTTTTTCTAACAATTGAGATGCCCAAAATATAGAAGTTGTGCTGTTATCTCCTTTCCTAAATGAGCACAATATCTCGTCTATTTTTACTGGAATCTCTTTTTTGCCTATTCTCAAAAAATATTCGTGGTCCATTGCATACTTTAATGAAGTGTCGTATTTACCATAACGCTCAAAGATATTCTTTTTCATGAATACTGATTGATGACAAATATGAAATAGATAAAATAAAGATTCATATCTAAATTCCTTGTATCTCACAACTTTTACTTTTCCTTTAGTATATATCTTTTTTACATCTCCATAACACCAAGGATATATCCTTTCTATTAGTTTATTATAAACAAGGCTTAAAGATTTCCTTTCAAGTAGATCGTCTGACCCCAAAAAATTGATATATTCCCCTCGCGCATGGTTAATTCCCTTATTGAAAGCATCTGAAATCCCAGCCTTAGGATATTGATAAATGAAAACTTTAGAGGGATTTCTTTTTTTGTATTCTTTTAGTATATTCATAGTCTTGTCGGTTGAATAAGAATCGATAAAAATATGTTCCCAATCTTTAAAATTTTGATTCTCTATAGTTTTGATACATTCTTTCAGATATTTCTTAGAGTTTAAAGTTGGTGTTATTATGCTAAAAAATGGTGCCTTAAGCTTATTTTTTATAGACTTGTTCATCTTTTTGTTTATTTCTACTTATTAAAAAACCTTCCCATCTTCCATATTCACTAATTTGATCCCATAACCAGAATTTATATATTGTGTTTAAGATTAATAAAAATGAAACCCTCTCCTAAAAACCCCCCTCAATAAATCTCCTAGTCTGTAAAGATAGCCCTATTCGCCTACTACATCTGGGAGCATACAGGCGATTTCAAAGCATTGGGTGTTGTAAGCCCTATCTGGATAATCGTCTTGGCAATAATCATTGATCTAATTTCTCATTTATCTTCTTGAGATTAAATAAAATTATCTTCTGAAGACTTTGATAAAGCCTAATGTCTTCCCTGCTTTTTGAGCCTTTAGTGTGGCTTAAATATTCGTCCAGTAATCCAAAAGGAATATCAAAGATAGGAATGTCTAAGGATTGTAATAAGTGAAAAGTAATTAGCCTTGTTGTTCTGCTATTCCCATCTTCAAATGGATGAATATGCTGAAATCCATTATGAAAATAAACTGCAAATTTTAATATCTCTTCTAACGGAACATTTTTTCTCTTTATAAACTCATTATATTTTTCAAATAGTCTTTCAAGTTCATCTTTAATATTTTCCGGAGAAGCTATTTTAAAATTTGGATTGCCTTTAATAAATACATTAATTGTTCTTATACTTCCAGCAAGATGCGAATGATGCCTCATAGCTAACTTATGGTAATCTAGAATTAGTTGTAAACTCAAAGGCTTTCTTTCATTTGCATCTTTAAGCATTTGGAACATAGCCTCCTGATAGTTTTTTACTTCGTCAACGTCGACAGTTTTTAAATTTGCAGGAATTAACTTATCCTTTAGAATCTTTATTGTATCTGGCAGAGTAATAGGATTGCCCTCTAAAGAAAGGCTATGATAAATAAAAGAAATCTTGAAATCGTTTATTATTCTTTGATATTTTGCCTCGTTTTTCTTTCTTAGTCTTTTGTATATTCCTAATTCTTTCTTTATTTCACCTATATAGCTCTTAGAACTTTCAATTATAACTTGATGTTTATATTCAAAATATATTAATAGATTGTTAAGTAGAATATTATAGAATATCTTTACCCTTAAAGGCTTTTCTGAAATAATAAGCGCCAGCCCATATTTATCAAGAATTTCCACATATTTCTTAATAGTTCTAGGATTGAGCCTTATATCTGTGGAATTAATCTCTTCTTTCTGCAGAGCTATACTAATAAATTGCGCAAAGTTTCTATTCAAAAGGGAATTATAATTTATTCCGTTCTTTATGCAATAGAAGATTAGATTATAAAGCAACTCTGATTTTTTAGATATTTCAACCTGAAATCCTTGCTTCTTTTTTACCAACAACTTTTCATTTACAAGTTCTCTGAGATATCTATGAATTACATGATACTCTCTCTCATCTTTATTCAATCTTCTAACTACTTCTATCGGTTTAAGTGGTGCTCTATTTTTGTAGACTATTTCGAAAGCATCATATTTAGTAACCATAATATCTTTAGGGCTATATGATTAATAAATCTTTGTATTTTGTACTAATAATTAAACATTTTGTAATATTATATACCATATAGAGTTATTGTTTTATTAATCTGTTTTATTATGTATTATTTATTACATATTTTGTAATCTTTTGTACAAAATAGAATTAAAATATGTATGGGTTGAGATAGAATGTTGTAAATTCTGTCTGTAAGTGTACTATAGTGATTAACTTTAATTTTCGGACTTCTTTAAAGTTAGCCTCTATCTAGTCAATGACAAACCGAGGAAATTCTGATGTCCTTGACTATAATCATAACCTTAATTCTATTCTCATACTACATCTGAAAGAAAGGGGGGAGTTTAAGGGATTGAATGTTGTAAACCTATCTGGAAATTATTTACATCTTATTATTTTGTTCAATGGTAATGAACAAAAGTGATGCTTTTTGTTCAATGGTAATGAAAAGATTTATAAAGCTAAATAAATTATGTCTATTGCTGATAGAAACTATCTTCTATTGGTAATAGAAACCTTTAAATATAAACATATTCTATAGAAAATATGAAAACAAATGAAACCCTTAAAGAAGTTATACTCTTACAAAGTGATGCATTAAGTAAATTGGAAATAGGAACTCCAAGAGAGGAAAAGAAAGAGGCAATTATTTTAGATTCGTTTGCCTTAATAATTACAGGAGTAAGAAGATGTGGCAAGAGCACTTTTTTAAATCAATTGATAAAAAAGCAGAAAAAAGCATATTATCTTAATCTTGAAGATCCTCGTTTAGATGGATTCGATTTAGCAGACTTTAACAAAATTGAAGTAATTATGAAAGAAACATACGGTCAGGGGGGAGTCTACTTTTTTGATGAGATACAAAATGTACCAAAATGGGAGAAATTTATAAGATACTTGATTGATAAAAAAGAAAAGGTTGTTATAACTGGGTCTAATGCTTCTCTTCTGAGCAGAGAACTTGGAACAAAATTGACTGGAAGATACATTCAAATAGAAATGTTTCCATTCTCATTTAAAGAATTTCTTGATATGAAAGGGTTGAATGGTTCTTTAGATTCATTTAAAGATTATTTCTACAAGGGCGGATTTCCAGAGTTTCTTAAAAAAGAAAATCCAGTAATATTACATAGATTATTATCGGATATAATCATCAAAGATATTGCTGTCAGATTCAACATAAAGAATACAGATACATTAAATAAAATAGCTATTTTCTTAATTAGTAATGTTGGAAAAGAGTTTTCCTATAATTCTATAAAAAAGATGTTTGATATTAAATCTGTACAAAGTGTTATAGACTATATTTCTTTTTTTGAAAATGCATACTTAACCTTTAATGTGCCGCGTTTTAGTTATTCATTTAAACAGCAACAAGTAAATCCAAAGAAAGCCTACTCAATAGATAATGGTTTTTCAAATAGCAATTCTGCATCTTTCTCAAAGGATAATGGGAAAATGCTGGAAAATTTAGTTTTTTTATCTTTGAGAAGAAGATATAAGGACATATTTTATTTTCAACAGAAAAAAGAATGTGATTTTATTATTAAAGAAAAAGATAAGGTTACTCAAGCCTTACAAGTTTGCTTCGATTTCAATGAGGAAACAAAAGACAGGGAAATAATTGGACTATTGGAAGCCTTAAAAGAGTTTAAACTTAAACAAGGTTTAATTCTAACATATAATCAAGAAGACGAATTTAAAATAGAAGATAAAATAATAAACGTTATTCCAGTATGGAAATGGTTGTTAAATAGCTAAAAACCTCTATCAATAAATATACTTGTTATAACTCTAGCTATATTCGCCTACTACATCTACAAAAACATTCATGACTTTAAGACATGGGAGGTTGTAAACCCTGCTTAAGCATTTTGGAAATTGATTATGAAATATGGATGTGCTGTGTTATCTGATAAAAGGGTGTAGTTTCATGATTTTCTTTATATGTCAAGAATTGTTTTTTTCGTAAACTCCCTACTTTAGTTCGTGAGAAAGAAAAAACAATTCTTGATCACAGCAAAAATGGAAACCTTTTTGTGCCATCAAAACTTTTCAAGTTTTGAGGTGCTCAAGAACCCCGAACACGCCCCGGAATTTATTCCGAGGGTTCTTGACATTTTAACATCAATTACTTAGAAGCTGTATAATTTATATAATATGGTAAGATTTATAAGTAACATTGATTACTCGTATATTGAGTAAATAGTGTTAAAAATAAGTTATATGAAAGAAAACAAAAATATAAATAAAATAAAATCGCTATCACAAAAAGAAGTAGAAATTATAGCATGGCTTGAATCTTATGAGAAATATTTCTTCTCAGTAAAGGATATAGACTTCTTCTTTACAAATAAAAAACAGAGATATAATTCTATTCAAAGACTATTAGTAAAAAAGAGGATTATTAAATTAAATAAGAACAAATATTTTCTTGTGCCAATTAAAGCGAGAAGTGGTGGATGGGCGGAAAATCCATTTGTAATCGCAGATGAAGTAATGAATGGGAAGAATTATTTTATTGGTGGGTGGAGTGCGGCTAATTACTATAGATTAACTGATCAAATACCTTTTTGGATAGAAGTTTATACTACTAAAAGGCAAGGAAGAAAAAAAATATTTAATACTGGTTTCATATTCAGGAGAACTACAGAAAATAAAATAAAGAAAGCTGTAATTAAAAAGTTAAATAAACATGAATTTAGAATAATGAATAAAAGGGAGATGGAAAAATGGATGAAATTAAGAGAATATCTAGTATAGACTTTAATACAGTTGTATCTGAACACAACTTCCAAAGAGATCTGCTACTGAAAGATTACTATCTCACTAGAATTCTTTATTCGTTAAAAGATGTTAATGGAATTTATTTTAAGGGCGGAACTGCCTTAAATAAGATTTTCTTAAATCATACAAGACTATCAGAAGATGTTGACTTTACATTGACTAGAAACGAAAAAGAAGTTGGACATGAAATTATAGACATAATAAGGAAATTAGACTTTTTCAAAGAATACAAAGAAGGTAAAAATGTTGATGGTTTTATAAGAATTATAGTAAACTGTAGCTCTGAATTGGGAAATAGTGAATTATTCATTGACTTAAATCAGAGAGGAAAGCTAAGTTTACCTTCTGAAATTCATAAGGTTAAGCATTTCTATTCTCCTTTCATTCCAGAGTTTTCTGTTAAGACACTTGCTAGAGAAGAGTTGATTGCTGAAAAAGTTGCTGCATCAATTGGAAGAAATAAACCAAGAGATCATTTTGATGTTTATCAAATAATTCATGCTAATATGCCTATTAATATTGAGCTTGTTAAAAAGAAATGTGCTGATTCAGGTGATGAGTTCTCTATCATCAAAATGTTCAATAAAGCTCAAACTTTAAAGGACAGGTGGGATAAAGATATGGTTTCTCTTATTTCTGAACCTGTATCTTTTCAAGAAGTTATTCAATTCTTAGCTAAACACTTTAAACTCAAAAAAGCAAAAGATAAAGTAAAGAAAGGTAAAAAGGTAATGGATGTTAAGAGCCCTAATATTTAGTATACTCCAGAGTAATATACTTTAAAGTATACTCTTTACATGATAGAATTTGCAAGGTTTAAATATTCTGTTTTAGATGATTGATGATGATAAATGCTAAAAAAGCGATTTCAATAATAGTGCTAATAGTAACTTTGGGGCTGTTTATTTATTATATTTATAGAAATTTTGGGGATTTCAAAGCAATGAGTGTTGTTAGCCCATTATGGATAATTGTTTTGGGTGTGATATTTGCTCTGAACTTGTACATGAATGGCTACCTGTTGGATACGCTGATGAGGCCGTTTGGAGTGAAGTTGAAGTTTAAGGAGAGCTTTGGACTTGCGACATTGACGAATTTCTACAACATGATAACGCCGTTTCGGGGTGGGATGGCTGCTCGGGCTGTGTACCTTAAGAAGAAGCATGATTTTACTTATGTGGATTTTCTTGCTACACTTTCTGCTATTTATGTTGTTATATTCTTAGTGGGAAGTGTGGCTGGGCTGGTGAGCATGTTTGCGATATGGCGACTTTATGGAGTGTTTAATTGGGTGATATTTTCCCTTTTTGCTGGAATATTTGTTGTGTTGCTAGGGATTGTGGCTTTTTCCCCGAGGTTCCCTGAGGGGAGCAATAAATGGGGAAGAAGAATTGTTAAAGTTGTGAATGGCTGGCATTTAATTAAAAATAATCGGAAGATTATTTTTGTTACTGCTGTTGTTGCGGGTGTACAGCTTATTTTAGGTACATTTGGTAATATGGTTGCTTATCATGTTTTTGGAATACAGCTTGAGTTCTGGAAAGCATTGTTTATTTCTGCTGTGAGTAGTCTGTCTATTTTAGTTGCTGTAACTCCAGGAAACCTTGGAGTTGGGGATGCAATAAGCGTATTTTCAGCTAATTTAGTTGGAGTTGGATTGACTGAGGCGGTTGCTGCTACTGTTCTTGGAAGAGCTGTTAATTTGTTAGTTATATTTATTCTTGGGCCGATATTTAGCTGGGTTTTGCTGAGAGAGAAAAGTGAAAAAGCTGATAATCGAAAGTAATAAATAGGTTAAGGATGTAAGGATATTATGGAAAATGAAACAGAAATGGTAAGAATACCAAAAAAGGAATATGAGAGACTAAAAAGGCTAGAAAAGATAGATTTTGATCTTATTTTAAAGTTTAAAGAAAGTTTAGAAGATGTAAAGGCTGGCAGAATAAGAAGAGTTGCTTAATTACCCTTTTACTAATTTTCTTTTTAGATATGTCTTATAAGCCTCTAGATTTTCTATTATTTTATCTATAGTCTCTTGCTGAGTCTTCTTTCCATCTAGTGCAACTATAAGAACTGCTTGAAGATCATCGTAAACTAGGTAATATCTCCTCTTTTCTTTTATCCTCTTCTCCCTAAATGATCTGTATCTTATCTGATCACCAACATAAGGGTTATCCTTTAACTACATGAATATCTTTTTTACTCTTTCTTGCTCTGCTGGATTTAAATCATTGATATCTTTATCAAAACTTTCTGTTGTATAAACTGAATAGGTCATCATGAGTAATGATATAGAAAGTATATTAATCTTTACAGTATTTTTAAAATTTATTGAGGTTCAGATGAGTTTTGCTGAGAGAGAAGGGCGGAAAGGATAAGAAGAGAAAGGCTTAAATAGTGTTATTAACCTTTAGTTAATAACTATTAACTTTTAGTTAATAGATTATGAATTTGAGTTATTAAAATGGCCAAAAAAAGTATAGAGAATGAGATAATAAAATATCTTGTAAAGGATTTGTCAGGAAAACAGACAGTTACTTACTTAGCAGGAGAGCTTGGGATTAGCAGAGTTGGAATTTGGAAGGCAGTTAAGAGATTAGAAAGCAAAGGATTAGTTGTTCTTCATTCAATAGGAGAAGGGAAAACTAGCGTTTATACTATCAAAATAAATTTTGATAATCCTGTTAGTGAGAAAATGCTGGCTCTTTATTTGACAGAAGATGCTTTGAAGTATAAAAGATGGATTGTAAATTTTCAAGAGTTAGAAAAAGAGGTTGATTTTTTGATTTTGTATGGAAGTATATTAAAATCTAACACTGAAGCTAAAGACATAGACATTTTAGGGGTTGTTTCTGATAAAAAAAGATTTATTGAAATTAACAAAATAATTAACAAAATACAAAAAACACAAATCAAAAAGATTCATTCTATTACCTTTACAATAAATGAATTAGAAGATGAAATAAAGAAAGGCAATAAAGCATTTATTGATGGAATTAAAAAGGGGAAAGTATTATTTGGACAAGAGAGATTTGTTAGAATTATGAGGGATTTATTATGAATGACGAGACAAAAGACTGTTTTAAAAACGCTAAAAAAGCGGAAGAGAAAGGATTGAAGCATAAAGGTTTGATAGTCATGGAACCAGATGATAAAAAATCTGAGGAGTATATAAAAAAAGCAAAGATGAACCTTGAGCTTTGTGAGATATATAAGGAAAAAGGTATTGATTATAAAATACCTGAAGAGTGGTTTTATACTATGTATTATTGTGCTCTAGCTATTTTATCTAAGTTTGGAATTGAGAGCAGAAGTCAAAGGTGTACTGCTGCTTTTTTGAGATATATCAAAGATGAAGGAATAATAGACTTAGATCAGAACTTCATAGAGCGAATTACTGTTCACAAGGAGAAAAGTGAAGAATCTGACGTAGATAAGAGAGAGGAAGCTAGATATGGTTCTTCTATAAAAAGTGAAGAAATTGAGAGCCAATATGAATTAATGAATGATTTTTGCAAGAGATGCATAAACCAAACTGAAGAAATTGTTTATTCAGATAGGAAATTTAAAATACCTGAAGAATTATTGGAATAGAGAAAAAATAATTAAGCTTCAATTAATACTTCTTTACCAGAATTTTTTGTTAGTTTCCAATCAAGGTTTATTAATTCTTTTACAGCAGGATTAGATGTATTTAATTTATATAAATCTGATTTTCCAATTCTTCTTGTTTTTATCACTATATTATTTTTCTCAAGTTTGTACCAAAAAGTCTGCATGGTGGAATAACTAACCCTTGAGTTTTTTGCTATTTCTGTCAGAGGATAATCGAAATCTGCAAAAGTTATCAAAAAGTCAAGAACCTTTATTGTTGGATTATTTCCAAATATTTCCACAAAGATGCTGTCATTATCTAATCCGTTTTTGTTAGTCATAATTAATTTATATACTATTACTTTATAAATGTTTCTTATTATGTTATTATATTTCAAACTTAGAAACATTTAAATATTATTTGGATTATAATTGTAAATGGAATTTGCCATAGAAGTGATTAAAGCTAGATTGCTTTATCACTTAAGGAAAAAGAGGGTGATTGGAGGAGTTCATACTCATTTTGATACTCTAAAGATGGGCTTTCCTAAACATATTGGCAAGGAAGTTGAGAAAGTTGCAAAAGAACTCATTAAAGAAGGTTGGTTAATTACAAAACCGACTTCTTATGGCTTGCAGGTTTCTCTAAATAAAGAGAGACTGGTTGAAATTGAAAAATTTATCGAGAAAATTTTAGGTTTAAAGTTTGATTAAAAGTAAAATACCTATAGACTTTATTTTTTAATATATCGCTTGGGATAATATATAAGAAGCAATAAAGAGAATAAAGTATAACATGAAAGGAAAAATAAAGGATGTTGTGGGAGAGACGTTTTGGTATTTGTTAATTGCTTATACTTTATTTGTTATTCTTATTGCCTTGGGTTTTTTGGGGAGATATGCTCTGCAGTTTCATATGCTTGCAGTTGTAGTTGCACTTTTTGGAATAGTTATTATTGGAAAAGTTAATGAGGGAAATAATGGGCGAGAAAAGAGGGGAATGAACAAATGGCTGTATTATGGGCTTTTTGCTTTGGGAATTATTGTAATTATTGCTTTGCGAGTTGTTCCTTATATTAGGAATAGTATTCCACTTGGATATGATGCTGGAATATATAAATATGGAATAGAGGGTGGATTGAAAAATATGGATAATTGGATTTTGAGCGGAGGAATGGAACCTGGTTTCTTGTATTTGATGGAGATTTTTAAGCTAGTTTTTAGTGTTGATACGATTCTAGTTTGGGTGTTTATTGCTTTTTGTGTATTGCTGGGAATTGTTATTTATGTGTTTACTAGAGAGCTTGGTGGAAAAAGAGCTGGATTGATAGCGTTGATAATTTATGCTGTTTCGGTTGTACAGTTTAAAGTATTTGGATTCATGTATTATAAAAATATTGTAGCACTTTGCATTATGCTGTTTTCGCTGTTCTTTTTACTTAGATATGAGAAGAGTGAGAAAAAGAGCGATTTAAGCATATTTGTTGTATTGGGTGGTTTAGTTGGGGCGATACATAGACCAACATTCTATATTTTTGGGCTCTCATACTTTGTTTATGCTTTTATTAGACCTTATGAAAAAGGCAATTATGATTACAGAAAATTATTAATTAATGTTCTTTCTGGAGTTGTTATTCTAGTTATTGCTCTGTCTTTTTATGTTGGAAGTTTTATGCCTGCAATAACTAGTGTATTGCCTGGGGTTGCTCAGGCCTTTGTTTCACCTGGTGAAAGCCCTGGAACATTTATTTCTTTCTTTGAGTATCAATTTTCAGTGCTGGCTTATCTGCCTTTTGCATTGCTTGGATTGTTTCACTTTTTGAAGAAAAAGGATTTTAATATTGTTGTTTTATGGGTTTTGATTTCTGGAGCGATTGTATATTTCCAATTTTTCTTCTTTAATAGATTTATAATTCATTTGGATGTGGCTTTGATAGTCTTGGCTGGTATTGGTTTTGATAGTTTAATTAAGAATAAGAGGAAGCTTGGAATTTTAGTTTTATCATTACTATTGATTTCTGCTGTTATTATTAGTTCATATGAGGCGCAAACTAGCAAGCCGCTTATTAGTAAATATAGCCTTGATATGATTAAAGAAATAAGAGGAAATATTGAGGTAAATGCTAGTGTTCTGGTAATATCAAGAGAGTATTCTCCTTGGGTAATGGGGTATTCTGGTCTACATGGGGAAAATGTTATTGCCCCTGGATTGTTTGACACTAATAAGTGGAATGAAGCAGACTGGCAGAAATTCTGGAATTTGAGTGGAAAAGAGGAAACTAAAAAGATGTTAAGTGTTTATGACAAGCCATTGTATCTTTTTGGTGGAACCAAAAGCTTCAAAAACGAGTGTTTTGAGGTATTCTTAGAGAGTAAAGGAAATAAATTGTATAAGTATACTTGCTAAAATGGCCAAAGACGATTGGGAAAATCAGTTTAAAATATGGAAGAAAGAAGAATCCAAAGGAAAAGTAGCTGGGGCTGTGAAGGCGCCTGCTAAGCGTACTGAGAAAATAGAAAGTGAAAGAAAAACAGTTGATAAAAATAAAGGAAATAATATTGTGGAGCCATTGCATTTAAAGATGGTTTTGTGGGCAATACCTGTTTGCATATTCTTATATCTTATTTATTCTAATATTCTTGTTTCTCAGAACTTTAATTACTTCTATAATATTGGAAATGGAAAGGAACAGTATTTATCTCCTGCTGCTAGAGTGTCAATGGCTATTAACGATACACCTAATTATAGAAATTTGACTTCTGGTCTAGTTTATTTTGATGTACCAGTTATACCTGGTGCAGATAAGGTGAATATACAGATAAGATTTAAGGATAATTTTCCAAAGGATTTTGGATTAAGTTTGGGTGCAAAAGATCAAGATGTTTGGCATTATAACTATCATCAGTTGTATAATCCAACTTTTAGAGATTTTTCTGGTTTTGATCAGACTGGAGATGTTTACAGAGTTGATAATAGCAAACCTATGGTTAATTTGCAAGAACTTGGGGCAGTTCAGGGAGTGATTATAGCTACAGATAAGATTTTACCTAGATTTATGACCTATGTTGAAGATTATCAAAAAAAAGAAAGTGTAATAAGCATCACCCTTAGAGGAGGCCATACTTTTTATGTTTATAATGCTGGAGATTTAGAAATGGAAGTTGAGAAACAGGACTTGAATTGGTATAACGGAACAGATGAACTGGATATTGCTGTTTATAATATTGATAATAAATTGATAACAAATATTAGTATTCCTGATGATGGTATTGATGTAGCTAAGAAAGGAATTGCTAAAATTCAGAGTGGAAAGTTGTTAGAGGAAGGCTTACCAGAGGGAGTTTATAGGATCGAATTTTCTGATTTTGATGGTTTGATAAGAAAAATAAAGATCAATACAAATAAGATTGTTGCTGATAAATTTTTCTTAGCTGATAATTCCATTTATGGTGTAGATAATCTAACTGTCAAGATCTATGGTAATAATACGCGAGAAGAACAAATAAAATTATTGACTTATCATAGCCAAGGATTTCAGAATATCTCTTGGAATTCTGAAGTAAATCAGGGAGATTTTAATTTTGATAAAGAAGATGAATCACTTTTTATGAATATGGATACTGATAAATTTGATTTAACTTTTACCAAAGGAGATGTTATTGTATCTGGAGTTGGATATTTTGCTTTTTCCAGAGAAAATTATTTTGAACCTTACACTCAGAGAATTGTGGGGATGGAAAGCAACCTGGATTGGACTAAGAAGAATGTTGATTATATTGTTACGGATTATAAAAAACCTGAAAGTAAAGATGGATGGAATGTTGCTGAGACGACATTTAATATCAATGAAGATAATTTATATTCTCATGGTAATAAATTAAGTATGGTATTTAATGTACCTCATCTTGGGCAGGAAGAATTTATTAATTATACTGTACCTATAGATTGGATAAATATAACTGTACATAAACCTGGGTTGTTAGAATGAAATCTTTATTTAAAGGACATAATGCTGTAATTGTGAACTACTTATTTCAGACTTTATTAGCTACTTATCTTGTTCTGTTATTAGTTGAACAAATCTGGTCAAGGGTGGTTTCTATTTATCTGAATCTGAATTATTTATTGATAATAGTTATTATTGCTGGGGTGTTAGATGTTTTTTCTGAACATCCAGTGAGAACTAACTCTGTTAGAACTACTGGGAAAGATTATGCTTTTGTTATTATTCTTGGAGTGTTGGGGTTTGGAATTATAAAGTATAAGACTGTGGCTTTGGGATGGTTAAGTTGGGTAATTTCGGTGATTGCAGGAATACTTATAGTCCTACTTTCTATATTGGTATTGGAGGAAGACCATGAGTAAGAATATTTTAAATAGAAGTAATAAGGGTTCAGTTAGAAGAATTGGAATAGGTTTTGCTGTTGTTTTAATTGTGATGGCTGTGGTTAGTATTGCTATTGGAGCTTTTAGTTCATTGGGATATGGAGAGAGCTTTAGAATCGTGTTTGGAAGTTTTTATGTCTTGTTTTTACCTGGTTTTATCTGGAGTTATGTTTTCTTTCAAAAGACTAAGGCATTTGAGGAAGGGGAAAATAGATTTGGAAATGAAGGAGATAAAGTAGCGATTGACTGGATTGAGAGAGTTGCTTTAAGTTTTGCATTGAGTATTGCTATTGTTCCTCTAGTTGTGTTTTATTTGAATTTGATTGGGGTGAAGATAAATGTTTTTAATAGTTTCTTTAGTATTTTAGGAATAATTACTGTTGGTCTTGCTGTGGCTTATTGGAGAAATAGGAAATTTAATTCATAATTTTCATTTGTTTTAACGCATTATCTACAAAGTCTTCCACTATGGAAAAATCAATGTTTTCGTATCCTCTTTCGATCCTTATTTTTAGTTCTGCCTTTACTTTATTTACTATTTTTCTTTTTATTTCTTCATTATCTTGACCAGAAAGACTTCTGTTTACAGGGTTTATTTTTTCCCTATATTTTATAGCTATTTCCCAGCTGTTTTTTACTTCTTTTTGATATTTTTCAGAAATCTCTTTTCTATCAATGGCTTTTTCCAATATTTGATGTATTACTGCATTTGAAATATTCGAGATAAAAACCTCAATTAATTTATTTCTGTTCACCTTTAACCCTCTTTATTTTATCAAGTATAAGATTAAAAGTATTATCATAAACTCTTTTATATCTATCAAGGAAATCGCGACTAACCAAGTTTTCTTTTAGGTCTTTAATTTTAACATGCAGCTTCCTTTCAATTTCTCTATTTATTAGGTCTTTGTTAAGTCTTTTTCCCTCGATGAAGAGCAATATAGCAATCATATTCATAGTGAAATAATATTTTTCTTTTCCATTTAATATATCGAAGTTATTGATTAGATCTTTGCTTTTTAAAAGATTTAAATCAAGAAAACGATAATCTATTTTTCTTTTTGCCTTGAAGATCATTCTATTTTTGGAAACATACTTACTTAGCATTAAACTGTATAATGGGTCAGTAGACAAACCTTGAAGCAGAGTATTATTATCTAAAAGTATTATATGTGTTTTTATTCCTTCTAATTTATCTATTTTATCTTTGATTATTTCAGTATTTATTTCTTTTTGACTTAAAATAATGATATCAATATCGTTGAACCCAAAACCTTTGTCAAGAAAGCTTCCTGTTATGATTATATTATCTGTATTTACTTTTGTCTCTATGAGCTGCATAACATCTTCAATTATCTTTATCTTTATTGGCTCTATTTTACCTGTATTGTAAAAATGTAATTTTAACTTCTTACTTCCTTCTTTTTCACCGAGATTATATTTTAAAGGTGAAATAATAACATACTCTCCAGTACTAAAACCAACCCTATTTTTTGGGATGTAAATCTGGTCCATTTTACTTCCTGTGCTTATCTTTCCTATTAGTTCTTCCATATTACGTAATATAACGTATTATTTATAAACCTTTCTTTTTAATAGTAAGAAATATAATAGAGAAAGTCTTTAATGTAGTTCATGCTTTGCATTTAAGATAAAGATGAATAAAAAAAGAATATGGGTGTGGTTTATTGCTATGGGTTTAGTGCTAATAGGTGTTGTTGTATTGACTATTTTAATTATTAGAAATACAGAAATACAAAGAGCTGACAATAAAGGATATTCTGGCTTAACTGTAAAGAGAGTAATAGATGGAGATACTTTTGAATTATATAATGGAGGAATTGTAAGGCTGATATGTGTAGATACACCTGAGAAAGGAAAGAAGGGTTATGAGGAAGCTAAGGAATTTTTAGAATCTTTAATACTTTACAAGGAAGTTGTTCTTGAAAAGGACATTTCTGAAATAGACAACTATGGCAGATTATTAAGATATGTTTATCTGAATGATTCAGGTCGAGTTGTTTTCGTAAACAAAGAGATTGTCCAGCAGAGATATGGTGGAGCATTTGCTTATGGAAACGATACTTCAAAGTGTAAGGAAATAGAATTGAGTTAAGTTTTGATTAATAATTCGTCCTTGGGCGTTTAGCCTTCTGTGCCTGCTTATTGTAATTCTAACGCTGCTCTTAACTTTAATAAGCCTTCTTTTTGTATTTGCCTTGCTCTTTCTTTTGTTAATCCTATTTCAGTACCTAATATTTTAAATGTGGATTTATATTGGGAGAGGATTCTATTAGTTATGATATATCTTTCTGCATCAGTAATTAATGGTTTGTTGAGTAATATTACTGCTCTTTCTGCTCTCAAAGCAGTATCGTCATTATATCTTAATCTATTTTTTGGGGCTGGATCGTCACTTAGAGGCTCATGGTGCCTACGCTTAGCTAAATTCGCTTTTGCTTGTGAAATAGCTAACTCCATATATCTACAAGTATAGGTTGAGAATTGGAATCCTAGCCATGGATTGAACCCATCTATTGAAGTTTGGTATGCAAATGAGATATCAGACATGACCTCCTGTTTATCAAGAGTCTTGGGTGCCCTTTTTAATATTATATAAATCAAACCTAGATTTTCTTCTGCTATATTCTTTCTTATTAGATCGTAATTCTCTGCGTAATGCGTGAGATTTTCTGTTTCTCTTGGTAAATCTTTTTTAATAGCTGATAAATGGGCTAGATAACCTAAACCACATTTTCTATAGAATTTTTCTGTGTTCTGAAGATTTTCCGCAGCTTCTTGATGGCTTATATCAATATATTTCTTAATAAAATTAGGTCTTTCGATTTTACTTAAGTTTTCCTTAAGGAATCCTTCTGGATTTTTCTCGAATCTTGCTCTCACCTCCTCTACTTTTAGAGGTTTGGACGGCATAGTTTATTCCTAGATTTAGTGATTTTTAAATGTATTGGAAGAAGAATTTTGGATGTAAACTGCAGCATGATAATTCTTTTAAAAGCATAGATTATAGAGAATTATGGGAGAAAGTATAGATGAAATTGATTTTGATAATAGGGTAATGATTGAACTAGTAGTATTAGAAGAGGGAAGTAGCGAGACTTATGTTAAACTAAGACATACACCAGAAAGCCAAATTCGTGTTGCTAGTGGTTTGATTGGTCCACTTGGTAGTATGCTACCAAAAAGAATCTGTGGAGTGCAAATTCCTTCAAGGAATATTCCTAAGGAAGATGTTAGAAATTACTATCAAAAAATGTGCAAATTTCTAGATTCTCGTAGAGTTGATGATACAAATGCATTTATGAAAGGAAAAGTGGTTAAGAGAAGTAAAAATCTAGAATATATATTTTATAAAGCTGACAATAATTATGTAAAAAAATTATATGAGTTTTATGGGCGTGATGCTACTTTTATTTTACCAAAGCATAAATGAAGGATTGTTGGATGAATTAGTAGCAAGTATTTTATATTAGTTATACTGGATAAAACAATGAATGAAAATTGGTTTGATGAAAAATACAAGGGGAAGAGATTAGAAGATGTTTCTGTAGAAGATTCTATAGCTCTTTTTTATGAGCTAAATGTGCATGAGGCCTCTGATAGGTCTAAGGGAGAAGTTGAGAGAGAACTTAGAAGATGTATATATTCTCTTAGGCGAGGAAAATTAACCCCAAGTCTCCTATATAAGGCTAAATTTATTTTAAGTGTTATTGCGCCAGCCGCTAAGTTGCCTAAAAATAGCTTAACAGAACTTGTTGATATATATGAAAAAGCTGAAAGAACTTATAACGAGCGGAATGTTAATGTTCATGAAAGCAGTTGAATACTATAGTGAAAGACAAAAATCTTTCCCTAAATAGTCAACGACAAACTAAGGAAATATTAATGTCCTTGACTATAATATTCTCTAATTTTACCTTTTGATTCAAGAAGGGCAAGGTTTGCTGTATCAGGAAGAGCTGCTATAGATTGTCCGAATTCTCTCCTGAATTCTTTGAGGAAATAACAATGGGAACTAATAAGTCAACATAAGTTAGTTATCGAACATAGTAATGTTTTAAAAGGCTGTTTTGCACTGTTTTTGCATGCCTAATCAAGATAATAATTGGTTTGATGCAAAATACAAAGATAAAATAGAAGTTCCTACTTTGGAAGACAAAATGAAATTAATTTCTACTTCAGGAGTAAATGTCCCTGAGAGATTTGTTGTAAATATGGAGCAAAAATTGAAAGATTCTCTGCATGAACTTAGTAGAGAGTACACTCCTGCGCAACACGTTCTGGCTTATCAGTTTCTAAGTTTTTTTCATTCTTTTGAAGGAGCTGATTTACAAAAGAAGACACAATATTTGCAGGCTTATAGGGCAACTATGAAGAAACATGCAGATAAAGTTGTACTTAAAACTAATTTTAAGTAGAATAAAAATGAATAAGGAAATATCTGGTACTGTTTTGATGATATAGTGAAAAACATAAATAATTGAGCAAGATAGTATGTTTTCCCCTTAATAGTCAAGACATAATTGCTCAATTTAAAATGTTATTGACTATATTTGGTGGATTATCTGGAATATTGGTACTTACTCTTTCTTTACTTCAGTCTTGGCCATTTCATGCTAGGCCTGCATTAATTATCTGCATTTTTATATTGGGACTATTCTCTTTTGGAATTGGTTGGCTGTTTTATAAATCTCAACCTACGCCAGTGAATAAAGATATTGTCTAAATTTGCTATCTCCGCAGTAAGCTACGGAGTATTTCCGCAAATTTTGCTTCGCAACCGACAATCTCTAATTGTCAAATCGACAACACAGTAAGCTGTGGGGTATTAACCCAATTTGACAATAATAACACTCAAATATGATAAAATCAACAGAGCAAAGTTTTAAATAATAATTGAGCATCTTAAAGAGATAAAAGAGGACAAAAGAGTTAATGAACACTATTGTTGCTGCTAGCCTTCTTGGTGGTGCCGGAGGTTTGACTAGAGGGGCTGTTGGCTTGTTAAAAGCTCTTGCTTTGAAGAGAAAAATATTGTGGGGATATTATGTTATTACTGTTCTGATTGCAATAATTATTGGGATATTTGTAGGAATAATTTTTAATTTTGATCCTAGGTTATCTTTATTAGCTGGTTATGCTGGTACTGATATCTTGGAAGGAATCTACAAATCTTTTGCAGTGCAAAAGATGTATGTTAATTCTAAATCTGGGAAATAATAATGGCTAATAAAGAACTTTTGAAATTCATCAAAGAGGCTAGGGCAAGAGGCTTTGAAGATTATCAGATTAGAGAGCCTTTATTGAAAAACGGATGGTCTGCTCATGATGTGGAGAATGCTTTTGCTTTTCTAAGACCTATTAGTAGATCTAAAATAAGAGTTTGTCTTGAGATTGATTCTGAAATCCTGAAAAAAGTGGAAAAAAGAGCTGAAAAGAATATGATGGGTGTGACAGAGCAGATTGAAGATATATTAAGAAGAAGTACACTTAATATGAAGAAAGGTTCTTTGACAGATAATATAGATGATAAATTCCTGTCTTTCTTTTCGCGAAAGAGAAGGGTGAAGAAGAAATAGAGAGTTTATTTTATTTTTTTAGTCTTTCTTTTTATCAGATAGGTATATATGAAAAAGATTATCAGAAGACCACAGTCTAATAAAAATAGCCATGGATTTGACCAGGATATTCCTGGAAATTTCCAATTAGAAATAGGCCATAAGAAAGGAGTTGGAAGAAATTCTTTGCTATGGGTAGGAATATCGATTAGGATGTGGAGTGGCCAACCTAAAGTATATATTGGAAATTCTTTTGTTAATGTGTAGATAAAGCCTAGAAATATAACACAGATAATTAGGCTGTGGCTTATATTATATAACATAAATGCCCATTGAGGAAGTTCCCAAGGATTGGGTTTACCATAAGGGATTGTTCCTATAAATAATAGATAGATTGAATATATTGTCCAGGAGAGAAGATCTGGCATTATTCCAAAAAATATCCCTGCCCAAATTTCTTTTCTTTCTTTTAATTTGCGGAAAGCTAGAAAACTCCAGAGACCGTGAGAGATTATGTCCACCATTTGATATTTAATTGAAGAAGATAGATAAATATATTGATATGTTATAAATTCACTACTATTTATTATACAAGGATGAAAGAAGGTTTAAATAATTTGATTTGACGATTTATTTATGCAAGATTCAGTAAGAATATCCAGAAATACAATTTATTCAGCAATTGGTGTAATTATAATCCTAATATTAATAGGAGGATATTTCTACTGGTATGCTCCAATGGAGAAAAAGAAAAAAGATATGCTTGATTATAAGAAAGCTGTTTATGAAAGTGTAGTATGTCAGTATTCTTGCCCTGCAGTTGATGTAAAGTTCCAAAATCAGACGCAATTATTGCCTGACCCAAACTGCATCAAGATTTGTACTGATAGACTAAAGACAACCAAATTGAATATGAGTGCTTTTACTACAGATGATTTATTGAAAGATAATTTGTTTTTTGATCTTGATACAGTTATAAGACAATGCAAGACAGATAATATGGATAATTCTACTGGTGGAATAGATAATACTGCTTTCTTTAAATGTAGTGCGAATAATGTTTCTATGATTAAAGATAAGTATGATTATTTGAATTAAAAATATAGACGGCAGAACTCTGAGAGAAGTATTATTCGAGGGTGATAAAGAAGGGATGCGATATGTTTTTAAATGGTGCTCTGTTCATGATATCATAAAAGAGAGTGTGAGAATATTTTATACTAAGCTTTTATGAGGTCTCGGCAGTGACGTTGTTCATCTGCCGGGATATTTTTTATTTCTTACAAGGCGATTTCTGATGTTATTAAATCTGCGGCTGCTCTGGTAATTGCTTCTTCAAATTTATTGTCTGGCTGATATTCTATTTTTTCTTTATTCAAGCGATCTTTTAGGTTTGTATATTTTCTAACTATGGATAGTATCCAATCGCCATTTACGAATCCAGAAGCACCATATCTAATATCTAATCTTACTGAAAGATGTATTTTACCCTCTCTATTTACAAGAGCGTAACGATGGCTCTCATTTGGATGTGGGCCTACCCCCAGAATGTGTCTATATAATTCACATTCTGTTCTTTTTGGAAAATCTGATTCTGAATTACCCTTTTCATCGTAGAATCCTTTTTGAAGTCTAAAACCTGAATCATTCCATTTGGAGATAATAGATTCTATATCCTTGTCTGAATTTATTGTTGCCATGGTAAATTTATGATTACTGTCTATTTAATTATTTTTTAATGATTAAATGTTTATTGTAATAGACTGAGCAGCTTGATTGCCTGCTTTGTCATAGGCCTTTATTGTTAAATCGTGCTGTCCTACGGTGAATGTTGTTGATGCTTTGCATAGTTCTCCTGAAATTCTTGAACAAAGAAGTTTTTCTTTTGGATTGGCAGTTGATAGGTCTATGTAGGTTACTTTGTCCAAGTTTTTTTCTGTAAGATTTATTTTAAATGTTGCTCTTTTGTTTAAAATACTAGAATTTATCGAGTTTACTACAGGAGGCATAGTATCAACTTGGATAAGAAGTTTGCGAGAACTAATAGAATTATTTGCTATATCTTTTATTGTAAAAGAGTATTTTATTGTTTGGTCATTGAATTGCGAAAGATCTGTTTGTATGGTGCAAGAAGATTGGTCTTTAATGCATTCAGATAGGTTTAACTGCTGAGTTAAGGATGGTTGATTACTTAAGCCGTATTCAAGGAAAATAGATACAGGATTCTCTTCCTTAAAGATTATATCAAAGAAGCTGTCTGAGAAGCCTTTTGTTGGAGAGGTTTTGATTATTTTTGGTTGCTGGGTATCAATTATTATTAAGAAGTCTTCCTGTTTCAAAATGTCTGTCTTATTTTTGGCTATGATTGTAATATTATGCTTGCCTTCTATAAAGGTTACTTTTTTTAAGTTATATTTACCGTAAGAACTGCAATCTTTACAAAGACTTCTATATTTTGGATTGATTTCTGAATTATCTATAAACATAATCTCATTTACAATGCGAGGGGTGGAAATATTAAAAGGGACTAGTCTTGTAAGATAGAGAGAAGATTTTGGAGATGAGACTGTTATATTAAGTTCTGGCAGGATAGTTACGTTAAAATTCCAAGTTACTTGGTAGAACCTGCCTGCGTTATCTTCTGCGTAAACTGTTGTATTATATTCTCCTAATGGGAGATTAGTTTGAGGTGTGAAAGAAACTATTGCGTCAGAAAGCCCTGATGCTTTGACGGTTGCGTTAACACGGACGCCGTTGAAAAGCATGTAAATGCTTGATTTATTTACGCCTGAATTTCCTCCTTTTTCCTCATCTATATATGCAGATATTATTGGTTGCTGAGTTTCTGAGGAAGATTCAGGTTGAGGACTGAGATTTTTTATAATTGGAGGACTTACATCTATCTTAATTAATTTATCCTGCTTTTTTTCTAGTGTGCAGACATTGCTCCAGAAATGCAATTGAAGAATCCCTCCATTTAGGGAAGCGTTATTTGGAGTGTTTTCAAGGCCAAATGGAGAGGTATAATTAATTACTGAAGAAGAATCCCACTGATAGAAAAGTTTGGTTGCATTTGGATTAGACAGAGTAAATTCTGGTTCTGTAAGATACCAACTGTTTAATCCATTTGGTAGAGGAGGATTTATTAAAAGAGAAGTGGAAGGGTTTATAGTAAAGTTTGCTGTATTGCTTTGATTAATTACATTAAAACAGTTAGTTGCTATTACTTTCCATTCAACTTCTCCTTTAGATAAAAAGATTGAGGAAAGTGTAGTAGTATATGTATTTCCTGTTAGAAAGTTACCTGATAGGTTATATGTTGTGTTATTTATAATAGACATAAATTTCACTGATTGGATACATTCTCCAGCTATATCGGAACTTAGAACTATATTGTCTCGTGTTGTTACACAAGAAGGAGAGTAAGATAGATTTTCTATAATTAAAGAGTGATTTTGTGAAGGATCTGGA
Organism: Nanobdellota archaeon; assembly: GCA_030647095.1. GTDB lineage: Archaea > Nanobdellota > Nanobdellia > Pacearchaeales > GW2011-AR1 > UBA73. The sequence goes on from JAUSKH010000070.1 coordinate 26,805, forward strand.
GCAACGTTTGAGAAACCTTTTGTTTGCTCTTTAAAGACGAATGAACCGTTGCCATCTGGTAATCTGCCCCATGTTCTGTTATCATCCTGCAAATCAGCAAGAATTGGTGTAATATCTATTTGTATAGAGTTATTATCAAATAATTTTAGTTGATTTCCTGTATTTGGCAGATCTGTAAGAGAGTTAATAACATAAAAACTTGTGATTGTAACAGGAGGGATAGAATAATTATCTCCTAAAAAATCTTGGATATACCACCCTGAGATACTTATAGGGGCATCTGAATTATAGAGCTCCACCCACTCCTTATTTGTATCGTTACCAGAAGGATTTAATTCTACTTCATTGATTGAAATTTGCGCAGAAACAGCTGAAACTAAGAATAATGCTAAAAATAATGTGATAATGATTACCTTTTTCATTTTATCAAAGAGAAATTACGTAGTCTCTTGCTATAGAATTGCCTGCTTTGTCTGTAATCTCAAATGTAATGGTATTTATTCCTGAAAACAGCTTTACATTTCCTACACATGCTCCCTTCTTTAGTGAAGTACATAATTTCTTGGGAATTATACTGTGGTCATTGTCATTTAGGTAAGTTAGGGATTGAAAGTTTTGTTCTGTTATATTAAACTTGAATGCAGCTATATTCTTCACTCGTGTATAATTTGATGAAGTAATTACTGGAGCCAGTGTGTCTACAGCTAATTTTGCGTGCTTTGAGTAAACAATTGAACCTGCCCTATCGTCCACTTCAAACCAGTATTCTATTTGCTGGCCATTGTAAGATGAAAGACCTACATCTGTTTTACATGATCTCTTATTTGAGTTGAGCATTGTGCAGTCGTTTGCCAAATTCAAAGACTTTGATTTTTCTCCTGTAATGCCATTGCTATAAGTAAGTGTAACATTCTTTGGATTACCCTCTATAAATTGCACCTCAAATAGCCCTGATGCAAAACCTTTTTGAGGATCTATTGAAGTTATCTTTGGTGGCTTTGAATCTGTAAAGAATGAAGCAGAGGTTGTAGTTGTTGCGCCTGCGTTATCTCTTATGAAGATAGTTATATTATGATTTCCATCTTTGAATGAAACTTTCTTTTGACAGATACCATTTTTTAATACTTTACATAGACTGGTCTCTTTTGATTTAGAGTCTAGATTGTCAATATAACTTATTGAATTTAAATAGGGTTCATTAACATTGAGAGTGAATGTAACATCCTTTCCTTTTATTAAATAATTAAGTGAGTTAAGTATTGGCTTTGAAATATCAACACTTAATGAAATATGCTTGCTTTGTGCTGAGGAGCTTGCTATATCAAAAACTTCAAACCAGTATTCTATTTGCTGGCCATTGTAAGATGAAAGATTTACATGTGTATTGCAGGTACTGCTTGTGGTACCTAAAGAACATTCGCTTGCTATATTAATAACTCTTTTGTTCAGTCCTATTTGCGTATTCCCATAATATAGAGTTATATTCTTTGGACTTGCTTCATTAAATGAGAGAGAGAAATCGCCTGATGCAAAGCCACTTACTGGACCTGTGCTTATTATTTTAGGAGCAACTGAATCTACATAGAAGGTTACATTTGCGTATCCTGCGTTGCCAGCTTTATCTATTGCTTTAAACAAAAATTCATTTTTGCCTTCGCTAAAGCTTCTTGGGATATTATAAGATATACACTTTGAACAGACGTTTTTCCATCCTGCTCCGGCATTGTTCTTATCAAATATTAATATATTTGATTCTTCATTTGTATTCAAAGTTAAAAGTATTGCGCGATCAGGATAAATTTTGTTTTGTTGTGGGGATGTTATTACAAGTTCTGGTGGTGTAATATCTATTGTTGTTCCGTTGCTTCCAGTTGAACTAGAACATGTTATACCTAAACTATTACATATATTTAATTGGGCAGAGCATATTTTACCATTGTCCTGATTATGTACGCAGAGTATTGTTGGTCCTGTTTTTTTTGGCATATCGGGATTACATAGTTGCCCGAAATCTATTTGTTCTCCTTTTACAAGGCATTTAAGACTATAACTATCTGCACTGACTATTTGAAGCGCAACTATTAATGCTAACGCTAATGTTAACATTCCGAATATGCTTCTTCTTGTGAACTTTTTTATTTCTATGTTTGTGTTTTTTGTCATTTTGTTTTCTCTCTGCTATACTTTATAGCTTTTATGGTGAAAGATTATATCTTTCCCCAATAAATCAAGTACTTTCTGACTTGTACTTGACTATATGGTGATTTGTTTGTGATATTTACGAAATATAAAATAAAGGAAAAAATAAAAAAATAAATGAATGGTCTATCCTTAGATAGCTTCTCCCCAGAAGAATATACTTCCAGTATCGAAGTTACCGTTGCATGGTTCTGGCATGGATAACTTAAATGTTATTGCCATTTCAGCTCCAGGTGCTAAGACGTTTGCAGCGTAGTATGGTCCTATATGTGCTGCTTGAAGGATTTCATAGCCGTCATAGAATGGGTTAGGATTATTGAATCCATTACCATATCCAATACCGACATAACCTTCTGCGTCTTTTGCTCTTGCTCCTCTACCAATACCTAAGTCTTGGCTAGTTGAGTAAGCACCGCTTGATACAAAGTATCTGAAGTTTGTTAATGCAAGTTGGTTTGTAGTTGGGCATTTAGCACCGCTACTTGCGGAATCGTAGAAGTCAGTACCAGAGATGAACATATCCATCATTACTCCTGATCCCTGATCTGCATCGTTTCCTACAGTCATTGTGCTTGAGTAAGCCTGAACTCCTGGTCTTACATTATCGAATGTCATATCTCCATCGATGCTTAATGCAACGACAGGGTTGAAGAACCAGAACTCGTTTTCAGCCATTGTACCCATTAAACCATCTATATCTGTTGCTTCAACAGTTACCCAGAATTCACCGTACATGCTTTCTGGTGTTTCAACAGTAAATATACAGGTGTAGTATGCTCCAGTATTTTCTGGTATGTAATCCAATTGCTCTTCAAGTACTCTTGCGTTACATGAACTATCAATTGACTCATTGCTAGATATTATATCATCAAGATGACAATTAGCCTCTAGATCATTACCTTCGCCTTGTGAGCTACCAATTGTAACGTGTACATCATTTACTTTTTCAATACCATTTTTGTCAAAGACAAGTATTTTCCAAGAGATTTGTTCTCCTTCAAAAGCGTAATTGTTGATTCTTTCAATCAACTCTTGACCTCCGTCAGAGATTCTACCTGGTTCTACATTGTCATCCAGTACGATTCTATGATCGCACATGAAGACCATTGGTTCGAATTGTTCTGTTGTTATGATTGGTGTAATCCCTGTACCTACTTGTACTGCAAGTACGCCCGGCACTACTGAAAGTACCAATAAACCAAACATTACTAATATTAGTGTTGCTTTCATGTTCTAATCCTCCTTTCAGTTTTTGAACATAAAGCGAACAAGGTACGATTAAAATGAGTATTTTGTTTTATCATGCTGTAATTCTTTAGTAGAGCCTCTTTTGAATGTACCATAGTTATCGTACCTCCATCTCGTATATAAAGACTGTTATACTCTAACGCGAGATTTTTGTTGTTACTTCAAATCAATAAACACATTTTATAATTATCTTACTATCGACGTTAAAATCTTTAGATAGTATTTGTTAAAGCTTAAATAGGAGAAAAGGTTGTGTGATGAATGAAAAGAGGAAAATTATAGTGAAAGACATAAGTCCTTCCCTAATAAGTCAACGACAAACTAGGGAAATATTAATGTCGTTGACTTTAGAGTGTTTTTTTGCTTTGTACATAGTAGGCTTTCTTGTAGTAATTTTATTAGTTGTGGGTGTTATGGCTGAGGAAACAAGTAAGGTTGATGATTCTGTTTATAGTGCTCTAAATAATAAAGATTATGTGCCAGTTGTTATAAAAGTAAAAGAAGATACAAAGAAGAGCATGTTTTTTACACAGAATTCAACTAAAGAAGTTGAAGAAAATTTAGAAAACGAACCTCTGGGGCGGTATAGGAACCTTATTGCGGCAAATATCTCAAAAGAAGAGTTGGATAAGTTAGAGAATCTTGGAAGTATAGAAAGGATAGAATATGCTCCTTCCTTCAAAGCAATGTTACAAGATTCTGTTGGTGTTGTAAACGCTAGTAGAAGTTGGAGTTTAAAATTAAGTGGAAGTAATATTACAGGAGCAGATGAAACTGTTTGTGTTATTGATACTGGGATTGATTTTTCTCATCCTGATTTAATAGGGAAAAATAAGACATGTATTATAGATTGTTTTAATAAAGCATGTATAGAAAATTGTTCACTTGCAGATGCAAATGGGCATGGGACGCATGTTGCAGGAATAATTGCTGCTTCTCCCGGCATAAGAGGAGTTGCTTTTAGCGCTGGTTTAATAGGTGTCAGAGTTCTTGATTCATCTGGTGGTAGTTCTGATACTCCTACTCTTGATCTTAAAAGAGCGATTGACTGGTGTATACAGAATAGGTTAAATTATAATATTTCTGTGATAAGCATGAGTCTTGGTACTTCTACATTATATGATTCTGCATGTGATTCTGATTTTTCTGCAACGTGGACTAGAGCTATAAATAATGCTACTTATTATAATATAAGTGTAATTTCTGCAAGCGGAAATGCTGATAGTGGACCAAGAAATACTACGCATATATCTGCACCGGCATGCATAACTAATGTGACTGCTGTTTCTGCAACTGATAAGAATGATGCCATATCAAGTTATGGACATTATGGAACTATGGTTGATTTGTTTGCTCCTGGAACGAGTATTAATTCTACCTATCCTGGAAATGGTTATGCTATTCTGTCTGGGACAAGTATGTCTACTCCCCAGGTTGCTGCTGCTTTTGCTTTGATAAGAGAATTTTACCGCTTGCAAACAGGTTTAGTTTATACTCCTTTACAGATTCAGACAGCTTTTCAGAATAATGGAAAGAATATAAGCGGTTCTGGATTAAACTTCACACGTATAAATATTTATGATACTATAATATCATTAGATAGTCAGAGTCCTAATGTTCTTCTTATTACTCCTCAAAATAATTCAGCAGTTCTTAATAGAAATCAGACTTTCAGATGCAATTCAACTGATATTTCTCTTAAGAATATTACATTTTTCCTTTGGAATTCTACAGGTTTGGTGAATAGC
>JAUSKH010000075.1 GCA_030647095.1 Nanobdellota archaeon
TTTCTATGAAAGCATAGCTATCAAAGAAGAAAGAATCTTCTGCGTTAATATAGCTCTCTTCTAAGTTCATCTTTTATTTGTTGTGTTGGTTTTGTTATTTTACCTTTTAATAAACCAAAAGTCTCTTTTAGAGCTTTTCTACTGTCTCTGAGCACTATCAAACTAATTTTATCCTCTTCTTTAATATTCTCCTTTTCAATTACTTCAATTGGTATAACTACTCCAAAAGAATTTCCCCAGCGCTTAACTTTAGCTTCTATTACAGTCATAATTATACATTGTCTAACTAACTATATAAATCTTTCTCTTTTCACTCTAAGATGCAAAAAAGTAATGCTAATGTTCTTAATTTGAAAGCTTTTAAATAGATTTTTGTTCTCTTTAGTCCATGATAATTCAAGTTAAAGTTTATCCCAGTTCTGGAAGAGAGGAGATTGTTAAAATTAGTGAGAAAGAGTATAAAGTATATTTGAAAAAACCTGCAGAGAATAATAAGGCAAATATTGAACTATTAAAACTTTTGAAGAGGCACTTTAAAGTAGACTCTAAGATTATTAAAGGGCTGAGAAGCAGGAATAAGTTTATAGAGATATAAGATAATTCTCCTTTCATAGCACCAGACTTATAAAACATCACACAAAATTTTACTGTCATTGAACAAATTAAATCTAATATTTTCCTTTTCTTTAATTTTTTTCAATTATTTCTCATGGTGTAATCACTCCAGACAAATCTCCCCAACGCTTAACTAATTCCTACCAATATGTAGGAAAAGGTTTAAATATGTAGTACTACTCTAATAAACATGATAATGAGAAGAGAAATTGGAGCAAAAGGACAGGTAGTAATACCAAAAGATATTCGTGAATATTTAGGTTTAAAAAGAGGAGAAAAAGTTATATTTGAAATTAGAAACAAAGAAGTTTTAATAAAACAAGAGCAAGATCCACAAGAATTCCTACAGGATTTTCTTAATATACCAAAGTTAAAAAGAGATAAGAGGAAAATTAAAGATATGATCTTGGAGCAATATGAAGAAGATTTATCTTGATTCTAATTTATTTTTAAATTCTTTATTATATGAAGATGAAAAAGCCAACACATGCAAAAAAACAATCTTAAAAATAATTAACAAAGAAATATATGGTATAACTTCCGTTTTAACTTGGGACGAAATAGTTTACGTTATAGGAAAGAATCTTGGGAGGGAAATTGCGATAAAAGAAGGTGAACAATTTCTTAGATTTCCAAATTTAAAGTTCATCGATGTAAATAAAGAAGTCATTTTAGAAGCTCAAAAATTGATAAAAATATATAAATTAAAGCCGAGAGATGCAATACATATAGCAACAGCCCTATCACAAAATTGCACAGAAATTATAACAGACGACTCTGACTTTGATGGTATAAAAGAGATAAAGCGGATAGCACTATAATTCCAATATTCAAATTACTACCGCAAAGATTTTTATATCGGTAATTCCTATTTTCCATATGAAAAAATGGAGGATATTAATTCTGGCATTGCTCTCGTTTAGCTTTATTATAATTTCTCAATTATCCATTGCTAGTGCAGAAGAAGTGAAGTTCTCTCCTCCTGCTTCTAGCGAATGTTTCCCAGAATATATTTGTGGTCCATGGGGAGGATGCGCAGATGGTTTACAGGTTAGAACATGTTCTGATAAGGCCTGCGGAAGAAGGAATATAATAGAAAGAAGATTTTGCGATAAAAACTGCGTTCCTCAAATAAGTTGTACAACTTGGGGAGCATGCACCTATACTCAAAAAACAGACGATCTTTTCAAGGGAAAAATAAGCTTCGATGGTTATCATACAAGATTTTGTAAAGACACAACTAGTTGCGCAGATGACTTTGCAGAGGAAGAAAAATGTGAAGAAAGTTATAATTTAGAAATAAGAAATATTGTAGAATGCGGAAGGCCTTATCTTGCAGCGATAGATCCTGCCTCCCAAAGACCTTTAGCTAAAATAAATCTAGACTCCTGGAATATCAGCAGATTAGATATAATTTTTAGTCAAGATTATTCTCTTTATTGTCCTACTTGTTATGATGGCGTCCAAGATGGTGCAGAAGGAGGAATAGATTGTGGTGGTCAGTGCAAATCATGTGCATACAAATCACAGGTACCACATCCCTATTTTTTGCTTACACTTCTCTGGGGACTTACAGTAATGTTCTCAATAATGAGTATAAAGGAATATTTAGGATACAATAAACTTCTTGCTAAAGAAAATCTAACTCGTCGCCGCCAAAAGTAAGCTTTTAATAGTTAGAATATCTCATTCAATGAGTCTAATACTTATGATGAAAAAAGAGGAGTTAAAAAGCGCTTTCTTAGCATTAGCAATACTAGTTATAATAGGTATTCCAATAATGCTGGCAGTGATTTCTGTCAGAACAATTGCCCAATCGTCTACATTTAATCAATCAGCAAACTTGACTATAAAAGACAACTCTTTTTCAGATTCAGGCAGTAATAAATTTAGTAATTTCAATGTGACCTTCACGGCAAACTACACTAATTCAACAGGGTCAACAATTAACTTATCTAATGGAAATGGTCTTTGTCAGATTCAATTCAACTTTACTGGCTCTTACACAGCAGCTTCAAATATGACTTATAATGTGACGTCTTACTTGTGGGAATACAATAGAACATTTAATTATAAAGGCACTCACCAATTCAAAGTTAATTGTACAAGTAATTTCGGGAATATAACTCTAGTAGACCAATTTGAAATTGCCAATACCCTTCCAAGCCTAAAAAACCTGGATCAACGAGGATTTTTAGACTTAGACGGCAATCTTTTTAATAACGATTACTTTAACTGTAATGAAGACACTCCATGCACTTACAATTTTTCTGCAAATGTTACAGAACCAGATGTAAACGACATTCTTGCATTTAACTATAGTTCTGCATCTAATACAACTCTTACTAATTTTACTTTTAATTCTTTAACAGGAGTCTTGGCTATTAATGTAACTAACGAAGCTAATACAGGAGAAAAACAAATAGAACTCAATGTTAGAGATACAGAAAGCCCAACAGTATCTGGAATTTTAAGTATCAATATTACTAAAATAAATGACGCTCCTCAATTTGTAGGTTTAACAAATAAAACATTCAATTCCTCTATTTTATTTTCTTATTTAGTTAATGTTTCAGATCAAGAGAATAACACTCCTTTCAAGCTTAACATAACCTTTATTAGTTGCAATACTGCAGAATGGTCGGATAGAAACAGTACTAACTGTATACTTTTTAATAGTTCATATTACAATTTTAATAATATTACAGGTATTCTTAATATAACTTTCACGCCTGCTTTCAACGATATAGGCTCATATATAATTAATTTTACTGTCTCTGATTCAGGAACAACAAGTCCAGTAAATGCTTCAATAACCAACATAATTAATTTTACTGTAATAACTCCTAATAACGTTCCTTACTTTAGGTACGTCTGCGATAATGAACGTAACGCAACAGAAAATAGTTTATTTAATTGTTATATCAACGCTACAGACACAGACGAAACAAATAATATAACCTTCACATCAAATGAAACATGGTTTACTTTCAATAGAACAGGTACAAGCACTGTTTCTATAGCAACAAATGCCTCAACAAAATTCAACGCTTCAGCTCTTGTAAACTTTACAGCTAAAGACGCGCAAGTAGGAAACTGGTCAATTAAAATTACTTTAAATGATACTGGAAACCCTCAACAGTCGAACTCAACAGAATTCTATTTCTTTGTAGCTAATGTAAATGACTCTGTTAACCTATTGCCAATAAATAATATTACTGTTTATACAAGTAATAATTATACGATTTTCATCAACGCTACAGACGATGATATTCTTATACCAGATAAGCGAGTGTATAATGAATCTCTTACATTTACTTCAAATAACTCAAAATTGAATATTAGTATCTTCCAGATAATTGCTGGTACTAATATAACAACAGCCAACATCTCTTTTAATCCAAATGATCTAAACATAGGTAACAATACAATAAATATAACTGTCCGCGATGTAAATAATTTCTCTTTAAGTTCACGTTTATTCAATATAAACGTTATCTCAAATATACCTCCTCAATGGAATTCCTCTACTAAAAATAATATAACCCTTACAGAAGGAACTGCTTTTTATCTTAATCTTACTCAGAACGTAACAGACAGCGAAGGACAAAGAATGAATTTCTCTTACATTTCAGATACTTCTTTTCCTTCATTCCAATTGAATTCCACAACAGGAATAATAAACTTTACACCTTTAAACATAGATGTTGGTCAGCATATTCTAATAATCAACGCCACAGACGGTGTAACTCCCTCTTCATTAACATTTAACTTCACGGTATTAAACGTCAACGATCTTCCAGTAATAAGAAGACCCCTAAGCGCCGACAATTTAACTGTTAATTCAACAAATTCTAACATGAATACTTCAGAAGATTCAGCCACTGAAATCCAGATATATATTGAAGATGAAGATTTAAGAATACCCGTCTCCCAAAGAGGTTTCTATAACGAGAATATAAACATAACTGTTAATATAAGTGGTAAGAACACACAGCTCTTTACATTTGATGGTGGCCAATTTGCGCTAGGCAACGCCACACTTTTCAAAGCAGCATTCACTCCTAATAAATCCTCTGTTGGAAATTACAATATAACAATAAATATAACAGATGCAAGTAATAGGACAGATGAAATAAAATTTAATCTCACTATATCGGCAATAGAACACACTCCAGTACTTTCTAAGATAACAAACAATACACTATCTTCTATATTAGAACCGTTTTATGTAGATTTTAACGTCACAGATATAGAAGATGGTAGTGAACCACCAGTGAACTCCAATTTTACATATTTAATAACTAATCTTACAACTTCAGGTAACTTTTTAACAATAAATTCCACAACAGGAGTAATTAACTTTACTCTAAATAAAACATATGCTGGAAAATGGATATTTAATGTAACTGTTAACGACACTTCTGGTCTGAAAGACTATCAAGTTTTCAACTTAACTGTTTATGATTATCCGGTTATAATCTTACCTTCGTTAAATACAAACCTTAGTTTAAAGGAAAATGTTTCTTCACAATTGAACTTTACTGTAAACCATACAGTGCAAGATACTCTTAACTATACATTGTATATCAGAGGAGAATCAAGAAACATAACATTAGGAAATGGCAACGCCACACCTTTCTTATGGTTTTTCACACCAAACTTTACAGAAGAGATAACATGTACAGGCTATGTTAGTTTAACACTAAATGTTTCAAATGCAAAACTAAGCAATTCAACAACTTGGAACCTTACAATAAACCGTACTAATTATCCTATATCTTTCACTTCACAGATAGGAGGATCAGACAAATTATTATCAGGCGGATCATCCCTACAGGCAACCTTGTCTAATTACTTCCAAGATTTTGATGCTTCAGACTCCTGTACAAACCAAACAGTCATATTCAATTATACTTCATTCACAAACACAACTACTATTTCAGCTTCTCTAACAAATTGGATCAATGCATCAACTCCCACTATAACTTTCTCTACAAGCACAAGCGATAGGGCTAACTATAGCATAACTGCCTACGAATATAACGAATCAAATTCTTCTCAATTATTAAGCAACGTATCAAGCAATAACTTCACAGTAGACTTGACTGTTTCAACTACCACTTCAACAACTGGCGGAGGAGGCGGTGGTGGAGGACAATCACAAATAAAACCAATTTCCTTAAAAATAATTGTCCCAGCTCCAGTTACTTCCCGAGTTAAAGATAAGTTAATCCTACCTGTTTCAGTAGTGAATGACGGAGAAGTAGACCTTAACCAAATTGTATTAGATAGTATCATAACTAAAAACGGTATAATCAGAAAGGACATTATAGCAACCTTTGACAGGTCATTTATTACAAAACTTCCTAAAGGCACAACTGAGAATTTAACACTAATAATAGATGTTAATGCAAAAGAGATAGGACTTTATGAAATTACATTAAATGCTACAGTAAAGGATCCATCATATCATGACTGGGGAAAATTATACATTGATATAAGAGAGGAGGAAGGTATAAGTGAAAGGATTAAGTTTACAGAAGAGCTAGTTGTAGGAAATCCAGAATGTACTGAAATAAAAGAGATTGTTGACGAAGCAAAAATTCTTTTTGCAAAAGGAGATATAGAATCCACCAAGAAAAAATTAGACGAAGCAGTAAAAGCATGTGCGGAAGCAATAGCGCAACCTTCTATTCTAAGATCTCCTTTAAGACTGCAAAACAACGCTTTTAGTTACGCTGCAATAGGAAGTTTAGCTGCTATTGTGTTAGGCATTGCATACTACATTTACAAAAGGAGGCGGTTTAAGAGCCAATACGGCTTCTAGTAAGAAAGATTTAATAACGCCAATGGGTAATTTTAATACGTAAAAGAGAAGATGGAATCTGATAATAAAATAAAAAAGGTTGATGAAGCAGAAGTTAAACATGTTACAGAAACACTTTCCGAAGTAAAGAAAGAAATATCCAAGGTATTTTTCACTCAGGAAGAAATTACTAATTCCTTTCTAAGGGCTGTACTTTGCGATGGGCACATTTTAGTAGAGGGTGTACCTGGAATAGCAAAAACACTTGCTATAAAGGCCCTTGCCCAAGTAAGTGGATGTACATCTAAAAGAATACAATTTACAGTTGACCTTCTACCAAGCGATATACTAGGACTAACGATATATGACCCAAAGAGAGGATTTGAAATAGTAAAAGGTCCTATATTTGCTAATTTCATTATTGCTGATGAAATAAATAGAAGTCC
>JAUSKH010000004.1 GCA_030647095.1 Nanobdellota archaeon
CCTACGAGGCTTTCCTTAAACTTCTTTTTTATCTCGAATGTTGAAGAACCAGAAACTAGCAGTTTTATGTTAGGATAATGGTCATGCATAATTTTTAAGAATTTTGTAGGGTCTTCCATATATTGAATTTCGTCAATTAACAAAAAGATTCTTTGATTTTCTTCAGCCCCTTTTTGTAGGAGATATTTAAAGACACTTTCTGTTCCTTGATTGCATAACTCCAAAAGGTTTGGCATTTCTAAATCAAAATAAAATGTATTCTTCTTTAGGTAATGACTAATTAAATATTTTAGCAGAGAAGTTTTTCCAACCTGCCTTGATCCATAAAGTACTACTATCTCTTTGGATTCAAGATATTTTATTATATCTTCTACAATTTTTCTTTTGTATATTTTTTCTTCCATTTTGATTATATATTTTGTATACTATAATATACATAATATTAGGTTTATAAATGTTTCTATTCGATTGAATCTAAAGAAAGTATATCTTTTAGGATATATTCTTTTACACCGCGAATAACCAGGTTCTTTCGGTAAAATTAATAATTTTTTAGGATATTAAATTTTAGTATATAATCTATAAAGGGTTAGCCTTTTTAGGTGCTAACCCTATGTGTTATTATTCAGGTAACACATATAAATCCAGTAAAAGAGAAGAATAAAACCTTTCTATCAGTTAAACAGGTCTTCCAAGATCATTGGAGTGACTACAAAAGAACACATAACCCAAGAAAAGTTGAAATAGAAGAGGTTGAAAAGATGCTCTCTTGCAAACAAAGTTGTTTTGTTTACTATTGCAAGAGATGTAATAATTATGAGATTGTTTAGTTAGGATGCAATTCTAGATTGTGTTCGTGCTGTGGAAAAAGATATACCGATCAATGGGCAGATAGATTAGCTAATAAAGTTGCTAAGAATATTGTTCATAGGCATTTTACTTTTAGTTTGCCAATAGAATTGAGAGAACCAATAAAGCAGAATCGCTATCTACAGAAGGTAATTTCTGATTCTGCTTATCAAACAATAAAGGAAATGTTCTCTCATTCATTGAAGAGAAAAGTTATTCCAGGAGTTATCGGAGTTGTCCATCCTTTTGGAAAATCATTGATATTTAATCCACATGTTCATTGCATCGTAACAGAAGGAGGATATGATAATCAAGGGAAATTTATTTCTTTAGGGAAATACATTTCTTATGATGCTTTTCATAAGAAATGGCAGTATGAAGTATTGAATGCGTTAAAGAAATATCTTCCCAAAGAATTTATCGATTTTCTATTCGATAAATATCCTAAGGGGTTTGCTGCTTATTTAAAACCAGAGAGGATAATCTCTTCAAAGAGATTAGCACAATACATAGGAAGATATGTAAGACATCCAGCTATAGCAAATTCAAGGATAATTGCTTACAACGAAGAAGCTGTGAAGTTTTATTGGAAGGATTACGAGAGTAAGATAAATTATAAGATAATGTTGGCTAATGATTTTATCTCATCTATTATCCAGCATATCCCTGAAAAGAATTTCAGGTTAGTAAGATATTATGGAGCTTACTCAAGAAGGAAGAAGAAAATCATTAAACAGTCAATTATAAGACAGAAAATATTGACTGATTTTAACAGTAAAAGAAATATTTGCTGTTCAAAATGTGGAGGTAGAATGGAAATAGTTCTATTCTGTGATAAACCTCCACCCAAAGATATGTCAGAGATAAACAGTTGGTTGAAAATTTAGATGAGGAGTTAGTTAGAGCTATGAGCGAAGCGAATTAACTTGTCTTTTTGTAACCAGCAATTTCTAATTGTCAAATCGACAACACAGCAAGCTGTGTTTTATTAACCCAATTTGACAATAAAAAAATAAAAAAATAAAATTGAACTAAGTTTGTTTAGCGAAATACTTCAATACCGAGATCTGATATTTCGCGGGATGATTGGAACTCTTCTCTTTGGCGCACTTTTCCCATGACATAAGGTGATTGAACACCAGTCATGATAGTAATTACACGAACTTTGTTCGCGAATTCTTTGTTAATACGAGCACCAATGATTACTTGTGCATCTGCACTGATGTTTTCTGTTACTAATTCACCAATACCTGCGAATTCTTCAAGCTTGAAGTCTGGTCCACAAGTTATATGAATTAATGCACCAGTTGCACCACGATAATCAACGTCCAATAATGGTTGCGAAAGCGCTTGTCTTACCGCTTCCTCTACTCTGGACGTAGTGTCTGATTCTCCGACTCCAATGACTGCAACATCTCCGTTCTTCATGATAGAAGAAACGTCAGCATAGTCTAGGTTTATCAATGATGGCAAGGTAATCGTCTCAACGATACCTTTAATCATTGTACTGACCAGTTCATTTGCTACTGCAAACGCTTGCTCCATTGGCAAGTTTCCTGCTATGTCTACTAGTCTATTGTTATCAATCAGTATTGCGGTATCAACTACTTCTGTTAACTCTTGCAATCCAAATTCTGCCTTGTCCTGTCTTACTTTTTCGCATTCGAATGGCATTGTTGCTACAGCGATAACAACTGCACCAGATTCTTTTGCTAATTGAGATATTACAGGAGCAGCACCAGTACCTGTACCACCACCAAGACCAACCAGCACGAATACCATGTCTGCGCCGCCTGCAGCTCTCTTTAATTCAGAGAGGGATTCTTTTGCTGCTTCTCGACCGACATTTGGTTTTCCACCAGCACCAAGTCCTCTAGTGATTTCTTTACCAATGAGAACTTTCTCATCAGCTTTTGTGATACTTAAGTGTAGGGCATCTGTATTGACGCCGTAAATTGTAGCTCCGTTAATTCCCTTGTTGAATAGCCAGGTAATTGCATTGCAACCTGCACCTCCAACACCAAACACTTTAATGTTTGCTTTTCCAGCTCTTAACTCATCAAAGTTAATGCTGTTTTTCTCGGAATTTGCTATCGCTTCTTTTGCGATATCTAGTACCATTTGTTCTTTATTTTAAACCTCCTTTCAATATTTTAGTTTTCATTCGATTTTCAATCGGCTTTCCTTTAAATATTTGATTGTGTTCTATAACTACTATCTCGCAGTAGCTGGGTTTTTGAAATTTTTATTAACCCCTGTGAAATCCTCTATCTAAAGGTAGAGGTTAGTAGATTATGGGGATTTCCCGGGTCTCACAAAACCGCGAACCCGAAGGGTTTTGCGATAAACCAAATTTTTAGTACTGAAGGAGATAAAAACAACAGAAAATTAGAGTTATTGTTCAGATTTTTGATTTATTTTTGTATTTTGATAGTCTATTGGTTCTCTATCTAGAATATAATTTGTACTTCTTGTATGCCTTTGAAATTCATATAAGGACACTCTAATATCTGAAGGATTATCAATGTCTAATCTATCTTCTTTTGGATTATATTTGTCTTTATTATCTTTTTTCATTGTTTTCAACTGTTTTTCAAATTTATATATTTCTGTTTTTATAATTCTTTTAATCTTTTTATAATAATCTCTTTATCTTTTAAGAGGCAGTTACCTCCAGCAGCAGGAATGTGGCCTCCGCCTTCTGCGTCTTCGAGACCTGAAACAAGATTTTGAATAAAGAGAGACATATTTTCTTTTTTATCTTGTCTTCTGGAGCTTATTTTATAATAAGGAGGATTTGGACTTGCAATTATTATTTTTTTATTTGAATATTTTGAACTTATTAAATTTGAAATAATTGAGCCTATTTTGAATTGCGGGGAGAATTCCCAGAAAAAACCTTCTTTTATCGAAATCTTTTCTTTTTCAAATTTTTTTAATACATTATCTATTTCGCTTTGGACTATTGCTGCGGATTTTTTTAATTCCTTCATATCTGCGAAATCTTCTCCTATTGAATCTAGGACTATCTTTAGATTGTCTTGTGAGTAGATTATTGCTAAACAAAGAGTCCATTGAAGATCCCAGAATTTTCCTGATTTTTTTACGTAATTTCCTTCTAAAGTAAATTTATCATCATATTTTAATAATGTTTTTTCCATAAACTCTTGGTTTTTAAAACACATATAGTCTGAAATTGAGGCACAGGCAACAAGCCAGTCCAATTTTTCTATGTTCTGTATTTTTGAGAATAAATAGTAACAGATATATGTTGCGCAGAAATCTTGAGCATTTATGTAGATTATTTTATCTGAATTATAGTCTTGCTCAAAAGTATGATGGTCTATCATTAAGACATTAAAATTTTTTCCAAAAGATTCTACGATAGATGGATTAGTCATCATTAAATCTGTGGTAATTAGTGTGTTTATTTTATTTTCTTTTAATTCTTGTATAAGTGATTCATTAATATCTGAATAATTAATGAATTTTATTAGGTCTGTTTTTATAACTGTGTTCGCCACTTTTGCAGATGCTACACCATCTAGATCTGTATGACTTAGAAGAGCAATCTTATTTTCTTTATTCAATTTTGATATGAAATCAAGGAAACGAGTTTCACTTCCTGCTGCGAAATTTATTGGTTCCATTATATTTTTTGTAGGGTGCTTAAATTATATAAATGTTTATAAAATAATAATTCACATAATCTTATGAGCTTTAAATTACTCTTTGATATTATCCTAGGTATACTAACTATTCTCTCTTTTATTTTAGCGTTTATTTCAGAAGAATATAGGATTCCAGCAACCATCTTGGCTTTTGTATTGATGATAGTTATTATTATATCCTTGGAGCATGTTAAGATAAATGAAATCGCAACAGATAATTTTAAATTGCATGAAAAGCTTAAAATATATGAGCAGCTTATAGATATTAAGTCTGAACTTAAATATTTGAATAAAAGATTTGATATTTTAGAGGCAAAATATAATGAAAAATACAGATATAAGTGATATTTTAATTGATATAGTAAAAGTAGCAGCAATTGTAATTATAGGTTTTATTATAATAAAAGCTCTTTTGCAGATACTCACAAGTTAAATCTTCTCAAGAATTTTAGCTTTTATTCCTTTTTCTTCACAGAGCTGGACAAATTTTTCAGCGTCTTCTATTGTACCTACAATGCCGGAGCCATAGTGCATAGGTATTGCCAAGTCGGGGCTTAATAGTTTAGCTACTTCTGAAGCTTCTTCTGCATCCATTACATATGTACCTGAAATTGGTAGTAGAGCGATAAATTCATTTCCGTGCTTACCGTAACCTGTTAGCTTTTCCATTTCAGGTATTCTATCTGTGTCGCCTGCATGATAGATTATAGCTCCGTTGATTTTTATTAGGTATCCTAACCAGTTTTCTCCTTTGGGATGGTACTCTTTTTTTATGTTATATGCAGGGAGGGCTTCTATTTTGATATTGTTAAATTCTAATTCATCTCCTATTTCTATAATTTCCATTTTTACGTTGTCTATTTTTGTTATTTTGCTTTGAGCGTCTGCTGGAATAATTATGGTTGTTCCATCTCTTGCAATTTTTGCAATGTCTTTTATGCTGCAGTGGTCATAATGACTATGAGTAATTATTATAAAATCTACCTTTGGAACATTATCAGAGATGTTGTAAGGATCTATTGCTATTTTTTTCCCTAATCCGTTACTAATTAGGAAGCCTGAATGACCCAAGAAGTCGATGTTTAAACCTTTTATTTGCATGATTATAAAAGCTAGAGAGGTGTTATAAAGTTAATTGTAGTCCTTAATAACTCTTTACTGATTTGTAGAAGTATATTATTAGTGATGCTAGGAGATACGAGGCAATTATTCCTATACAGAGAGATAGGGCAATATTATTTTGAAGGAAGTATTTAGTATATGATAAAATTGCAAATGGAAGCGGAACTGGAAGATGTGGTTGCGGACAGGAGCAGAATGATGGGGGAGGAAGGCATGTAGAGCAGAACCTTGCGCCTGTTTGGACATAAAATGTTGGCAGGATGAAAAATA
Source organism: Nanobdellota archaeon (assembly GCA_030647095.1). Lineage (GTDB taxonomy): Archaea > Nanobdellota > Nanobdellia > Pacearchaeales > GW2011-AR1 > UBA73. Next base: position 5,913 of record JAUSKH010000004.1, read on the forward strand.
GGATTAATTTAATAATTGTTGGCTTGAAAAATTCTTTCCATTTCATATCTGCTTTAGACAATTTTTCCTTTTATAACTTTCTATTACTTCTATTGTGTCAAGATGCTTGACAGAAAACCGCACCTTTTAAGGTGCGGTTGCATCTTGAGCATCCAAAGCACGAGCACCTTTTCAAACCACGGCTTTTAAGCCGTGGTGGTGCATCGTGCTTTTGATATTAGAACTAAATATTTATTAGAGATAATTTTTCAACTTCTCTGGCAATAGATAACATTTTGCTTTCTTCGCCTTTGCCGCACATTATTTGCATGCCTATGGGGATGTTGTTTATTTTCCCTGCTGGAAGAGAGATGGAGCAGATTTCTGCGAGATTTGCAGGAATTGTAAGCGCGTCATATGCATAAATTTCTTCTGTTTTCATTTTTGCTCCTTCGTTTATGTTCCAAGGCATTCCTGGAATTGTTGGAATAATTAAACAATCTACTTTTTTTAGTACGTTTTCTAATTCCTCTTTAATTATTTCTTTTATTTCAATGGCTTTTTTGTAATATCTTCCTTTGAATTCTGATTTGGTTATTTCAGAACCTCCTAGAATCCTTCTTAAAACTTCTTGACCGCAACTGTCTTCTATCTTCTTTCCATATCTGCGGCCGTCAAAACGCCTTGTAGCTGAAAAAAACTCTACGTAGACTAGAAGATAGTAAGTTTGAACTGCAAGGTCAATATGTTTTACTTCTATTTCTTTAACTTCCCACCCATAGAATTTTTTTATTTCATGTACTTTTTTGTCAATTAGATCTTGTATTCTTGAATCAACCCCTTTTATTTTTAGGATTCCTATTTTTATCTTTTTTGGCTTTTCTAGCTTGATTGGGCTTGATTCGAAGGTTTTTGTGTCTCTTTCGTCTTTGCCTTTTATAACATCAAGGAGTAAACTGGCGTCTTCTACTGATTTTGCTAAAGGGCCTATTTGGTCTAAGGACATTGAGAGATCAATTAGACCATAACGAGATACAAGACCATAGGAAGGTTTTACACCTACTATTCCACAGAAACTTGCTGGATTTCTAATTGAACCTCCTGTATCAGAACCTAGAGCCATATCGCAAAATCCAGCGGCAACTGCTACTGCTGAACCAGATGAAGAACCACCAGGAATTTTTCCGGGGGCAGAAGGGTTTTGTGTTGGGCCAAATGCAGAGTTTTCTCCTGAACCTCCGGCTGCGAATTCATCCATGTTGCAAATTCCAATAATTAAGCCATCTCCCACTTTTATTTTTTCAATTACTGTTGCGTCGTAAGTTCCATTATAATCTTCAAGAGTTTTTGAGGCGCAACTTATTGGAAAGTCTTTAATGTTAATGTTTGCTTTGACTGCTATTATCTTTCCATAAAGCCTACCTTTTTTTTGTTTTTTATCCAATGCTTTAGCTTCTTCTATTAAATTTGGATTTAGGTATAGCAAAGCATTTACTTTTTTATTTTCTTTTTTTATTTTCTCTAGGTATTGTTTGGCTTTTTGTTCTATTGTCATTTTAAGGCTTAATTTTACTGGGATAGGCAATCGAAAAGATTTATTAAACCTTACGTGATGCAATTTTCATGCAAAATTATTTTAATATTTTGGATAATGATACGTAATTGTCTTCTTTATAGCCTATTTTTTTATATAGAAGGAAAGATTTAGCTTTTGTACTTGCTGTTAGAGAAATATCTTTTACGCCTTCATTCTTAAGATAATCTTCAGAATATTTAATTAAAGCTTTTCCAATTCCTTTTCCTTGTGATTCTTTTGATACAACTATTTCATTAATACATGCTCTTTTTCCGTCATACCAGTCATATGTTTCAAATATAACAAAACCAAGAATTTTATTTTTAATTTTAGCACAGAATATAAAACTATTTTTGTAATAACATTTAATTCTTTCTAGAGCTTGCTTTTCTGTCCATTTTTCTTTATATGGAATATCAGAAAATTCCTTTTTGAATATTTCAGCAATTTTTTCAAGGTCTTTCTTGATTGCTTTTTCTATTTCAATTCCCATTGAGAAGATAGAAAAAGATAATTAATAAGGCTTGCTGTGTTGTTTTATGTATGATGATGGATTAATCTGTGTATTTTGAGGTGTTCAAGAACTAGATTTGTGAATCTTCACCAGAACCAAATCGCTTTGGGTCGCATCATTTTCAGAGCAAGTAATAGTATAACCGCGACCATAATTATTATCGTAGGGTGGCTCAAAGTCAGGGTTCGGTATAACCGTAACTTGACTATTACCATTAGGCAATTTGCTTTGGCTAGTAATAGACTCTCCCCAACTACCAGTACAACTCCCCCATCTGCTGTTGGGGTTCGCCGGATCATAAGGCGTAACATCAGTTTGCCAACTCAAATTGGTGCTGGCTGTGGGTGGAGTGTTAATGGTGGTTATTTTTTGACCATTAGCATAAAGTTGCACTTTCAAGTCAACATCTACTTGGGTGTTATCACTCGCATCTTTAACATAAACATACGTATCAGAATAAGGAGTCTTGTCCTTGCAACCAACTTCATAAAAATGCCGCCCGCCTTCTAACGGATAGCCCGCAGATGGCAAAGTTAGAGTATAATTGGGTGGGAAATCGCCGAGCTCATAAACAAAGTACCCGCCTGATTCAATATTACTTGAGCTAAGTATTACTCTTAAATTACAGGCGTTAGGGTAATTAGGAAAGTTCGAAGTCCATTTGAGATCAACTCCTTCGGTCTTAGTTGTTTTAAGCGGCATATCGGTGTAAGCAGAAGTTGGGTCATGTTTTCTTGCTTTAATATCCACATTTCCTGAAGTGATAAAGCCTGTCCCGCCTTGAGAAGTGCCGCAGGTGCTGGGTTGGAAATAACACATTGGAGTAATTATTTCCATCCAAACTTGGTCACTGTTCGAATATGGAATATCATTAATAGTTTTGTAGCAAGTCAAACGCACGCTGGGGCGAGCTACTAAAGACAACGGGAAACCGTTAGGGAACATATGAATAACTAAATCCTGATTTCCAGTCGTAGGTTTAGGACCAGACCAATGTGTAATGGTACCGCTCATACCACTACCGTTAACAGTATCACTACTCTGACCAATACAGTAATCGTAGCGAGGATCAGCCTCCCAGTGAATGTGGAAGGTAGCATCTGGCCCAGCTTTGCTGGAAAAGTGTGAGTCATTAACGGTTAAAGTTACTGGATACCAAGCTAGCTGTCCATGAGATGAGCCGAAGTCCGGCGACTTCTTTACCATTACTATATCGGTCGCCACATCACCTTGGGCGTTAGCGCAATTAATTAGATAGACCAGAACAGCAGTGTCACCAGGTTGGGCAGTATCAATGATATCTTCGGTTCCTCCAAGAGGATTTTTGGATCCAGCCCAACCTGGGCCGTTGAAACCGGTCGGACCGTCGGCAAGACACGAAACGACAGCTTGATTAGTCGTCCAGCTCAAAACCAAGGAGTCGCCACTAGCGGGGAAACCGACTGGCGAGGTCACCGAACCCTCTTGAGCAGAGCCACCATTAATACTTACTTTGAGATTAACTGTTGGACCAGTTATGCAGTTATTATTACTGCAGATTTTTCCAATTTCACATTGTGTGTTGGTTGAGCATATTATTATGGGTGGAGCACAGATTCCCTCATTGGTACATATTTGTCCATTGCCGCATTGTAAACTATCAGTGCATGTAGTAGGACCAATGGTACAAGCACTATTTGTACAGACATAGCCTGTTGGGCAATCGGTTTTAGAAGTGCAAGTTATTGGGCAGGTATTTATTGTACAACTAGATGAGCATGTTTTTGGGCACACTCCATTATTTATTATTCCATTATCACATTGTTCAGATCCTTCTGTAATTTCATTACCGCATTCTTGGTTTGGTGTTCCGGGGGTTGATGTTCCAGTTGTACTTGATTTAACTTGATAAGTATCAGTCGGATATCTTGTTGGTAAGAGTTTATTTTTTGTGTCTAGGATTGCAGGGTAGATGGATATTTTTGTGACGTTAGCTAGATTATGTGTATCATGTAAGATTGTTATTAATATTGTTTGTAATGTTTCAAAAGAGCCAAGAGTTCTATTTTCTATTCTTGCTATGTTCCCTTTTCCATCTTCTAATATTATAATAACGCCCGAAATAGTGACGTTACCTCCTTGTTTTCTTTTTATTGTTAATATAATGTCGTTTGTTGAGTTAATTGTTGTAGATGGTTTAATTATTTCTACATTGAGAAGAACTAGTTGTGATTCTTGCTCAATGCTGATGGCTGTGTTTGTTACAATTGTTTTTACAACAGCCCAAATTATGATGATTGCTGCAAGAGCTGTAAAAATAAGAAGTATAATTGCAACTGTATTACTCATTCCTCTTTTTTGCATGATATTTTAAGATTTAGTGATATAAAAATGTTATTCTTTGGTTTTTTATTACCATTCAATTTTATCGACCTTTCTTTTCACATAAATTATTTCCTGTAATTCATAGAATTCTAGGCTGTTTTCAACTTGGTCTAAGAAATATCTAAGCTGGTAATCTTTGTCTGTTTTTGGATCAAAGAGTTCTATAGCCATTTCTTTTGTTGAACCGTGGTCTATTAGAATATAATGGCTGTCTATTTCAAGATTAAGTGAGTCAACATTTATTTTATCACCCCTTTTTAATTGGGTGATAGGTTTTGAAGCTTTGATAGTTGTTTCTTTATCACTTTCATTATTTTGCTTGCCATTTATAGTTTTTGTAATTTCATCCATTTCTTTTTCTACTATCTCAAGACTTTTCTCAATTTTCTTGTTAGCTATTGCTGTTTTTGGGTTCGTTTTTTCTTTTTTTTTCGCTTTTTTAGTAACCGCTTTTGCTTTTACCATTTCTTCTTTTCAGCTATAATAAAATTTTCTTTTTTGTTGGGTGCATTTGAAAACATTTTTTTTCTGAATTCCTGATTAGGGGAATTTTCTTGACCTTCTTCTCTAAATCCACCAAGTTCTTTTTTTAAATGTTTCTTTTCTACTTTTACCTTTTCAAGGGCAGCAGCGAAATTATCTAGAATTTGTTTTGCCTCCACCTTTATTTGCTCTTGTTTTGGTTCTAAGGTCATATTATTTTATAGGTAATCACTTAATAAATTTAACCTTTATTTTTTGTTTCTTTTTTTGGCAGGTCTAATTTTATGTGCGTTTCTTTGAGTTGTAATTCAGAAACTTCTGCTGGAGAACCGTCCATAGGACATTGAGCTGCTTTATTTTTTGGGAAGGCAATCACTTCTCTTATATCATTATATCCTAGCATTAGTGCGACAAGGCGATCAAAACCAAGACCCATGCCTCCGTGAACTGGACCACCATATTCATAAGCTTCTAGGAGAAAACCAAATTTTTTATGGGCTTCTTCTTTTGCCATTCCGATTATCTTCATTACTCTTTCTTGTATTTCTGGATTAGTGATTCTTATGCTTCCACTTCCAAGTTCTGTACCATTAAGAACAATGTCAAATAAATTACCTTGGACTTTTCCAGGATCTTTTTCTAGAAATTCTAAGTGTTCTTGTTTTGGCATTGTGAACATATGGTGTTCTGGCTCCCAACGTTTCTCATCTTTATTATAGGAGAAAAGGGGAAAGTCGTAAACCCAACAAAATGCGAATTCTTTTGGATCGTTTTTGTTTTTTCTTAAATCTGGCTTGTCTGTTCCATATTTCTTTATTGATTCTTCATATGTTAAACGAGTGAAAGGTTTTAGTTCCATATTTAGAATTGTTTTGAAAATATGTTTGTAAAGTGATTCAACGAATTGCATTATATCTTCTGCTTCTACAAAACTCATTTCTAAATCCATTTGAGTGTGTTCTGGTTGTCTATCTGCTCTTAAATCTTCATCGCGAAGGCAACGAGCAAACTGGAAGTAACGGTCAAAACCAGAAATCATTAGGATTTGCTTGTATAATTGAGGAGATTGAGGAAGAGCATAGAATTTTCCTGGATTTACTCTGCTTGGAACAATATAATCTCGCGCTCCTTCTGGTGTTGGTTTTACAAGTAAGGGAGTTTCAATTTCTATAAAATTATTTTTATGAAAGAATTCTCTGGCTGCTTGAGCAACTTTTGCTCGGAAAAATAAATTGTTTTGCATTTTTTGTCTTCGCAAATCAAGGAAACGATATTTCATACGAACTTCTTCGCCTGCTTCTTTTTCATCTGTAATTTCTATAGGGGATGTTTTTGCTTTAGCCATAATCTCAACTTTTTCTACTGAGATTTCAATATCGCCTGTAGGGATGTTTTTATTTTCTGTTCCTGCTTTTCGTGCTTTTACTTCCCCTGTTACTTTAATTACATATTCTGGCTTAATATCATATTTTTCTCTAAGAATTAGTTGTGTTTTTCCGTAGCGGTCTCTTAAATCAATAAAACTAAGCTTGCCATGTTCTCTTATTGTATCTACCCACCCACAGAGAATTACTTTCTTATCTATATTTTCTTTTCTCAGTTCACCGCATGTATGTGTTCTTAACATGAAAGTTAGGGAGAAAAGGTTGTTTTTAAGGCTTTTTATTTTTGATTTGTTAGGAAGATCTATTTATTATTTCCATGGCTTTTTTTGCATCTATTTTTCCTTTGAATTTTGCCATTATTAAACCCATGTAGGCGTTTGGCTTAAGTCCAGGTTTTTCTTTGATTATTTTTCTAATTTCTTCTTCTAGTAAGTTCTCATCTATTTTTTCTACTATAATTGCTTTTTCTATGTTTTCTCCTGCGATTATTTTAGACATTATTGGTTTTATATCTGATTCTGAAATTTTTCCTTCTATGAGAGCTTCAAGAATAGTTTCTAAAACAGCTTCTGTCAGAGTATTCTTTATTTCTGCAAGACTCTTTTTTATTTTTGAGGCTATTTCGCTTCGCCAGATAGTTATCATTTTTGCTACAAGGTTAGCATCTTTATTATATACTTTTAATAGAGTCTCAAATTCATCTAGATTTCCATCTAAAACTAATGGAATTAACTCTTCAGATAGACCTTTCTTTTTTAATTCTTCTTTAATTTCAGTTTTTAATTTTGGAAGCTCTTTTTTTATTTCGTTTATTAGTTCACGGGAAATTTTTAATAATGGTAGGTCTGTTTCTGGATACATTCTTGCTCCCCCTGGTGAAGGCCTTAAGAATTCTGTTTTACCATCTGGAAGAGCGCCCCTTACTTCTCCTGTTTTTTTGCCTTTTTTCAATTCATCTGACTGTCTTTGTAATTCTAAGTCGATTGTTTTAATCATCATTGAGGGATCTTGAAAGCCTTTTATTTCTACTTTGTCATGACCTTTAATGCTAACATTGACGTCCTGCCTGATTGTTCCAATACCTCTTTTTACTTTACAAGCTCTTAGAATTTCACCTATTTTCAAAGCAGCTTCTTTTATCTGTTCTGGAAAATTCATCACAGGAGCGGTAGCTATTTCTATTAGGGGTATGCCAAGACGATCTAGGCGATAAATAGACTGCTTGTCATTCTTTTCTATTATGCGTGCGGCATCTTCTTCTAACATAAGGGTTTCTATGGGAACTTTTCCAAATGAAGTCTCTATAAATCCATCGTGAGCAAGAATAACTGTTCTTTGAAAACCTGAAGTGTTAGAACCGTCAATTACTGTTTTTCTCATTATTTGTGTAGCTTGATAGATTTCACAGTTTAAAAGAAGAGCAATTTTAATTGCTTCTTTTAAAGCATTTTCATTTATATTCTTAGGAGGTTCTTCATCTAACTCTATAAGACAGGTTGTATCAGAATAACCTTGATAAATAAATTCTTTATTTAGGGAGGCTTCATATTCGACTGCAATATCAACTTCGCCTGTTTCTCCTGCTACCGGATGAAGTCTTCTTTTTATATGAAAATGGGGGCTTTCTTTTCTAAGTAAAGATGGGCAGTTACAAAATAATTTGCCTGTGTCTAATTGTTGGTGTATTTCTAACCCACTTTTCAAGCCGATTTGTTTGTAGTCCATAAAAATATAGAATTGGAATATTATTAAAGCTTGCCTTTATAGTGAAAGACGAAAATCTTTCCCTAATAAGTCAAAGACAAAAAAAGGAAATATAAATGTCTTTGACTATAGGAAAGTCTTTTATAGCAGTATTTATAATAGAAGAATCATATAGTGAAAGACATAAGTCTTCTCCATAAGTCAACAACAAAATGAGGGAATACCAATGTAGTTGACTATACTACGAATTAGTGACTTGATTCTTGACCCTTTTGGGTGTTGTTTTTCCTGAGAGACGATATGTAACTTCTTTAACGGGCAGTATATAAGTCATGTGGGAATGGGATATATTTGTTTTAGATTGTTGTGTTTATATAAATTGAGTTGGTTTTATAGAAGGTATGAAGCAACATATGTATGTGTTGCCAGTGCGATGTGGGTTGTGCCGAACGGTATTTGACCTTTGGTACGATTTGCAGGAGAATTTAAAAGAAGAGGGTGATGGGGGCTTTGTAAGTCAGTGCGAACTTGGGAAAGCTGTAAACCAGTCACTTTGCTGGCGATGCAGAAAGGGAATGGCGCGCACTATAATACAAAAAATTAATATTTAATAGATGGTAACATACATCCTTAAAAAAGGTGTATGTTACTTTTTCTTTTTTATGTCTAGTTGGTTGGCTTTTGATAAGGAGACTATAATTAATTTTATTAAGTCTTTATAGGAACTAGGTGGATGGTAGTGTCTTTTGACTTAGTTTCAGCTCTTATTTTAGCAGTGGTGCAGGGAATAACAGAATGGTTGCCTGTTTCTAGTTCTGGTCATTTGGTTGTGGCTCAGAAACTGTTAGGTTTTGATGGCGGTTTGAAATTTGATATTGCTTTACATTTTGGTACTTTGATGGCTGCATTTGTTTATTTTGGTGGGGATATTGTGGAGATTACACGTGAATTGCTTGCGGGAAGATGGAGGAGTGGTCAGGGTCGGCTTGGATTAGTTCTAGTTGTTGCTACTATACCTGCTGCTATTTGTGGGCTTATTTTTAAGAGCGTTGTAGAATCTGCTTTCTATAGTTTAGGTGTTGTTGCTTTAGGTTTTTGTATTACAGGAGTATGTTTGATAATTGCTTCAATGGATTTTGGCATAAAAAAGAAAATTAATTCTTTAAATGAACTTAGCTATAAAGATTCTTTTACCATAGGTCTTTCTCAAGTATTCGCTTTACTGCCAGGAATATCAAGAAGTGGTATGACTATTTCTTCTGGATTGTTAGCAGGGTTGGATGAAAAACAAGCCTTAAGGTTTTCTTTTCTTATGTCAATCCCTATTATTTTCGGGGCTAATATTGTAACTATTGGAAATAGTAGGTTACCTCCTGATTGGATTTGGGCAACATTAACTTCTTTTATAGTAGGATTAGTAGCATTGCATGTTTTAATTAATTATGTCCTTTCTTCGAAGAAGAATCTTTTATGGTTTGGTTTGTATGCAGTTCTACTTGGAATCTCTTTAGAAATATGGGTTTTATTCTTTTAGGACTATAATAAATTAACCCTCGTGAAATCCTCTACCTTTAGGTAGAGGTTAGTGGATTATGAGGATTTCTCGGGTCTCACAAAACCACGAACCCGAAGGGTTTTGTGATTTATAGGAAAATTTATATATATTCGAATTTTTGAGAGTAAGAGGTGACAATGGTGAAATTAAGAAAAGTTCAATTTTTAATTCTTGCAGGATTTGCTATTATTTTTTTATTAGGAGTTTCTACAGTTGTGAAAGGTGATGGAATTTCTAATTCACTTTTTATTAAGGAAGAAAGAATAAGCTCAGATATAAGTTGTACAGGTGATTTTAGTTTAATTGGAATAATGAAAGATAATGCGAGTAATAATGTTTATTATTGCGTGAAAAGAGCTGAATTTCATTTAGGAGAGCAGTATGTTAAAATTTCTAATTTTACAGATGGTGAATGTGCAGACGGTTATGAAGAAGCAGGATGGTTTAGTAATAGTCAGAGTAAAATAATTACTTTATGTGTTAAGAATGTTTCTGTACAGGGTGGAGAGGAATTAGCTGTAAATTATTCTTTAACAAGTAATAGTTGCCAGAGCGGATTTGAATCAACCGGAACTCCCTTTGTCGATGGGGTTGGAACTACCTTTTATCATTGCGTAAAAACAGCTAATGCATCTGGTTCTTCAAATAATTGGGTTTGTGCTGATAATGATACTGCAAACGACCCCACTATAAAAAGCGACATATATCTGAATAATACCTTAACAGGAGCATATATTGATATATTAGGAAGTGATAGATGTATTGAAAATAAAAGTAAGATTAACGAGAGCATTTGTTCTAATGGTAAGTTTAGTTATGTGACTGTAGATTGTCCTTCTGGTACCATGTGTATTGATGCAGAGGGAAGATGCGTCGGGAATAGTGCACCTTTTGGATGTGGGACTTATAGTCGGTTTAATTTGTCTTCAAGCCCTGCTGGGTGCTTATATACCGCTCTAGGACCGCATAATGCTGGAGAAATATTAACAGCAAGCATAGAAGCAGGAAGTAATTGTCCAGCTTTGACTTGTACTTGTACTAGTGATCATAATAATGGCGCAGGAACTGGATGGAGTTGTTCTGATTCTTGTATTGATACGGATAAGACTCCTTCAGGGGGATGGAGCAAGGAAAACATTTTTGTTGCAGGTAAAGCATATAAAGGTAGTAAGGTTTTTACTGATAGTTGTTTTGATAATCATTTTATTAAAGAAGCTTTTTGCGAGTCTACTACAGGAGAACCAGCACTAACTCCTGAAAAGTATGATTGCGGTGTTAGCTATATATGTAAAAAAGATGCTAACGGTCAGGCATATTGTGTAAAGGAAGAAACTAAAACCTCTAATGCTACAGGACAACAGACAGGTTCTGAAAATGGGGTGGCTAGTGGGCAGGATAACCATGATACAAGAAATGCTGTTGGCGGTGCCTTGATAACTGGTGTTATAGGAGCAGTAGTAGGTTTTCTTGTAGGAGGACCTATTGGAGCAATTATTGGAGGTATTGGAGGATTAATTTTGGGTGGAATAGGTGGTTGGAATTTAGATGGTCTTTTACGTCACTGATTTTAGTATACATGATTAAAGTTTTTATGATCTTTTATTCTTAACTTATTCTCTTTTTACAAAGAGAAGGTTTAAGAAATTTGATTGCAAATTTCTACTCTTCGCCATGAGGCGAAGGTTTTAGATTGTTCTTGACCATTCGATTTTTGCAAATCGAAGGTTTAACAAATTTGATTGCAAATTTCTACTCCATTCGATTTTTGCAAATCGAAGGTTTTAAAAACCAGTTTTGTGAATGTTTGGTATGACAAAAGGAATGTATCATTATATTCAGTCTGCATGGAAGAAGCCTTCTTCTGAGATGCTACATGACAGAATGATTAAGTGGAGAGCTTCCGATGCTATTGAAAAAGTTGAAAAACCATTAAGATTGGATAGAGCACGAGCGTTGGGTTATAAGGCCAAGAAAGGAATTATTGTTGTAAGAGTTAGAATAAGAAGAGGGGGAAGAAAAAGAGAAAGAAAGGGTATTAAGGGAAGAAAATCAACAAGGCAGACTATAAGAAAAACACTTAAGATGAGTTATCAGTGGGTTGCAGAAATAAGAGCTGCTAGAAAATATAAAAATTTGGAAGTCTTAAATTCTTATCCACTTGATAAGGACGGAAAACACTATTATTTTGAGGTTATTATGGTAGATCCTGAAAGACCTGAAATAAAAAATGATCGTGTTTTGAATTGGATTTCTAATGGGACAAACAGGAAGAGAGCCGAGAGAGGTTTAACTTCTGCTGCTAAGAAGTCAAGAGGATTAGGAAGCAAAAGTCATGATTTGAAAGTTAGACCTAGCTTAAGAGCTTGGAATAGAAAAGGAAAGTAATTATATTAGGTTTCGAAGTTAAATGAAAAAAAGAGTAAAGTTTACACAACAAGAATTATTAGAAAGTATCGATAGAAGGTTAGGTTGGATTATACTTTGGTTAGTTATTATTGTTATAGCTATAGCCTTAGCAGTCTAGTGAGACTAGTTTACAAAAAACCTTAAAAAAACAGCATATTTGCTGTTATGAAATTAAGATGAAAGTTTGAATTATTCTGTAGAGTCTTCGTCTTTTCGTTCTTGCCATTCTTCACGTTTTTTCTTTTCTATTGGGCATTCTGGATTAAAGCAGAATTCCCAAGGGCGTTTGCCTTTTCTAATTGCTAAAAGTTTTGTAAAACTATCTGCTTCGCATTGTTTTTCTGATTTTTTTATTAGTGCATTTGGAGGAAGAGAGTAAGTTTGGGTGCAAGCAGGATAGGCTGAACAGGCTACGAATGAACGGCGTGTTTTTTTCGAGTATAAAATACGCAAGTTTCCTTTTTTACATCTAGGACAAGTCATAAGAGTATTATTTTTATTTTGTTCTTCCCTTAGACTTTCAAGACCTTGAAGAATATGTTTTCCTATTTCTATTTCTTTTGCTTTGAATTCTTTTGAAATGTCTGTGATTAATCTTTTTGCTTTTTCTATTACAATTTTTTCCTTTTTTTCAAAGTCAGATTTGCTATTTAGGATATCTTCCATTTCTTCTTCTAATTGTCTAGTAAGATTTTCGTCTATAATTATAGGAGAGTATCTTTCCAGAGATTCTA
>JAUSKH010000014.1 GCA_030647095.1 Nanobdellota archaeon
ACTAATATACATGTATATTAGTACTGAGGGGACAGTTAGCTTCCCACTTGACATGTGGGAACACGTTTAGACTATAGAGTTTTTAAGGGGGCAGGAAGTGTGTTTACAGAAAGCTGTGCAATACGTTCTCCCATATTCTGCAAAAAGATAAGTTATTTCTCCCCAGTCTTTTCGAGGCACTATTTCCATTAGGTCGCGTTCAATTTTTACCACATCGTCTGTGTTTGACAATCCAAATAATTGACTGAGCCGTCTGGCATGGGTGTCAATCGCAATCCCTTCGGTTTTCCTATAAATACAATAAAGAACTACATTTGCTGTTTTTCTTCCAACTCCTGGAAGTTTTAATAATTCTTCCATTGAATCTGGAACCTTGCCATTATATTCTTTATAGATAATCTCTACTGTTGCCTTTATATTTTTTGCTTTTGCACGGTAAAGGCCGATTCTTTTTATATCATTCTCAAACTCTGAAAGCGGAGCGTTGACGTAATCTTTTATGGTTTTATATTTTCTGAAAAGATCAGCAGTTATTATGTTTACTTGTTTGTCTTGTGCTTGGGCAGACATTATTACAGCTATGAGCAGTTCTAATGGAGTTTTATAGTTTAGTGCGATTTTAACATTTGGAAAGAGTTTTTTTAATTCTTTTATTATTTCTTCTGCCTTAGTCATTTTAGGATTTGGGTTTTTCAGAGGATGTAGGGAGTTTTTCGAGGCCACTTATTTTCTGCTGGATAAATGCCATAGCGTTTTTAATATCATCTAGGTCTTTCTGAATGTCTTGAACGTCCTCTTCAAGTTCTTCTTGTTCTTTGTCTTCTTCTTCCTGTTCTACGTCTTCTTCAAGATCTCTATATGTTTCCACAAGTGCTTGTCTGTTTTGGGATATCATGATGAAGGTTGCTAAGAATACAGCTTCCAGTGAGAGAAATATATTAAAAATCCCTACTTCAAAGGGGGTAAATATAAAAAAGAGGCTAAATGCAATAACATGAAAATATACAAAATACATGCTTCCTGAAGATCTGGTTATAATATCAGCCAATCTTCCCTCAACAGAATGGAGTTTTTTTAGAAGCTGTTCAGGCCTAGTTCCTTGCGGAAATCCAAGAGGTAATATTTCGTGGTGTTCTAGTTTCTTCTTCACAATTAATTTTAGCTCTCTAGTATATAATCCGTCAACCCACCAAGTAGTCCTTGACCCAGCCATATCTTACCGTTCGCCTTACCTATTATTCATAGCGCGGCTCACGGAGCGATTATTGGCGGGTCTTCGTCGTGAATTTCATTCACTCCTTGACAACTAGCAGAAGCTATGATAGAGTGCTAATACTATGGACCGAGCGGTGCCTATAATACCCATAAGAGACGGTATAATTTTTCCAAATACAGATTCAGTTTTAACGTTTGGCAGGCCAAAAAGTTTGGCCGCGCTAGAACTTTCATTTAGCCAGGAGCGGATTGTTTGTTTTGTCCTTCAAAAAAGCTCAAAAGTAAATGATCCAAGCCCCGAGGACATATATAAAATAGCAACTCTCTGTAGAATTGAGAGGATGATTAAGGCTGATGGAGAAATAAATGCCCAAGTTAGAGGCTTATCCAGGGTTAAAATAAAGTCGTTTCATGAAAATGAGAATTTTTTAATTGGTCATGTTGAAGAACTTCCGGAAGAAACAGAAGATACACCAGAAATAAAAGCCTTATCTAATCACTTAATTAACGAATTCAGAAGAGCGATGAATTTAGGCAAAACTGCGGATTTTCTGGTTTTTATGAATATAATGTCTCCTGATAATCCTCCAAATCAGTTGGCAGATCTTGCAGCATCGGTTTTAGACCTTAAGCCCACACAAAAACAGGAGCTTTTAGAAACAACGAATGTAAAAATAAGACTGGAAAAAGTTGCTGAATACTTAGCAAAAGAAATAAAAGTCTTAGAGCTTGAAAAAAAGATTTCTTCAAAAACTGCAGAAAGATTTGAAAAAGGAGCAAGGGAAGTAATGTTAAGAGAACGACTTAAGACAATAGAAAAAGAACTTGGAGAAAGTGATGAAGACTCAGAGATAAGAGAGCTCTTAGCAAAAATAAAAGAGGCAGGAATGCCAGAAGAAGTTGCGGAAAAAGCAAGGAAAGAAGTTAAAAAACTTTCTCAAATGGCTCAATTTAATCCTGAAGCAGGTTATATTAGAAACTATCTTGATTGGTTGATTGATCTTCCATGGAGTAAGGAAAGTAAGTCAAATATTGATGTAAAGGCCGCAGAAAAAATACTTAATAAAGATCATTTTGGATTGAAGGACGCAAAAGAAAGAATTGTTGAATACCTTGCAGTTCAAAAATTAGCTGGAAAAATGAAAGGTCCGATTCTTTGTTTCGTCGGCCCACCTGGAGTTGGGAAGACTTCAATTGGTAAATCTATTGCCAATGCTCTTGGACGAGAGTTTGTAAAAGTTTCTCTTGGGGGTATCAGGGATGAAGCAGAAATTAGAGGTCATAGACGTACTTATGTTGGAGCTCTTCCGGGGCGTATTATTCAGGGAATAAAAGATTCAGGCGCAAAGAATCCTGTTTTTATGCTGGATGAGATAGATAAGGTTGGAGTAGATTTTAGAGGAGATCCTTCTTCAGCGCTTTTAGAAGCACTAGACCCGGAGCAAAATTCAGCTTTTTCAGATCATTACTTAGAGGTTCCATTTGATTTGTCAAATGTAATGTTTATAACAACCGCAAATGTTTTATATACTATTCCGCCTGCTCTTAAAGACAG
>JAUSKH010000018.1 GCA_030647095.1 Nanobdellota archaeon
CAAGTTTGTAAAGCCCATATTTATCACAAAATATACATGTTTTACCTTCAAAATACTTGCGTGCAACTCCTCTTATCATCAATATCGTCGTAGTTTAGCTAATTTTTAAGCTTTTTTGGTACTGAAATGCCTTAATCACCACTTTTATTATTGATTTTTATTATTTATTTCAAATAAATTATGCAACCAGCACCAGCCTGTGAAACTTTCTATCAGAGCAATCCAGCCAATAATAATTACAATCCAATTTATCCATTCTGCGCCGAATCTCAATGCCCATGGCCCAAGCCACCAAAAAGCTAATGCGAATCTTAAAATCCTATCCGTTTTTCCTAAATTTTGTTTTACCATCTTTCACCTCCTTTTTCATTTTGAATTGTTGATAATTTCTTTGATAGCATTTTCAACTTCTTCTGCCTCATCTTTTCTTATTTCTTTAAAAAACTCTGACATTATTGTCGGCTTCATCCCGGCTATCTTAACCTTTCTGTTCTCTTCAAAAACATTAATTTTACATGGCATGCATAATGAAACTAATCTATTTTTGTTTAAAAAATTATTTGCATATTTTCCAGAACAAATCTCAATAATTTTTAGTGGCTCTTGTTTAAATCCCTTCGCAGCCAATCTTTCTTTTATATCATAAACATTGAACAAAGTCCAACCTTGAGATTCTACTGCCTTCAAAACAGATACAACTGCTTCATCAAAACTCTTTTCTGTTTCAACAATGTATGTAAAGTCTTCAATTTCCATTTTAATCTTCCTTTATAACAACAACATTAGTCATGCCTCTTCTCTTTCTTTCTACTAAACCGCTGCCTTCAAGTTTGTCGATAATTCTAGTCATACGTGCTTTACTAAATTCTGTCTTTTCAATTAAGTCTGCTTGAAAAATAGCTCCGTTCTCTTTAACAAGATTATAAACTTGTTTTTCTTCTGATCTGAAAGATGAAAGATTAATTTCTTTCTGGACTTTCTTTTCTTTTATCTTTTTTATTACTATTTTCTCATTTGGTTTCGAGAATATCAGAAACAAACTAACAATTACCATAACACCAGTAACACCAAGAGCAAAATAGGTCTGATAATTTACACTATCGTACATCTCGCATGATTTGACATCTCCATGCTGTATAAAACAGCTACTTTTCACTGCCTCCATTAATGTATTATTAAACAAAAAAGTAAATACTATGAGTAAAATAGATATTCCCAATAACATCCATCCGACATTTTTATTCTCCATTTTTTAAAAATTCCTCGCACATTCTTTACAATGTTTATTTATTCTACAAATAGGATAACACACATTTAAATTATTTTTATTCTTGTGCTTATAACGAGTACAGCATATAAAACAAACACACTCTTTAAATATTTTACTTTTCATCTTTAATCTCCTTACTTGCTCTAAAGATGTGAATACAATATTCAGCCATATGCTTATCTATCAAAGTCATAAGAGGTTTGATAGTCCTTTCATTAAGCCTATAGTATCTATATTGTTTTTTAGCCTCAACCAAAACGAAACCGCATCTTTTTAGTCTAGAAAGATCATGCGATACATTTGCTTGGTCCATATTTAATTCTTTTATTATTTCAGAAACGTTCTTTTCCCCTTTTCTAAGAATATTAATAATCTTTAATCTAGATTCTGAAACAAGTGTACCAAAGAAGATCTTATAAGTAGAATGGAGTTCATGCTCAGATAGTCCGTGCTCACGAGTATGTTCTAATATGTACTTATTATGCATATGTAAGAGCAATACATATACACTATTTAAATATTTTGGTAATTTGTTAGATATTATTAAATAGAAAATAAATCAGCATAAATCTTATAAATAAGTCTCTTTCTTCTAAAATATGACTGAAGAAGATGATGAAAAAGATTTAGAGTCAGGATTAGAAAATCAAAAAGTCCTTGCGTGTACCTCGACTTAAAAGCCGAGGTTTGTTAGGGACTTTTGGATACATGAAAATTCCTTTCGATTTTGGAATTTTCTGCACAGAGAATTGCAACTCTTAAGCAATTCTCTTGTGCTCAAGACACGCAGATTCATCAAGTGTCTTGACATAAAATCACAGGTGTAAACGTAGGAGACATTCTTTTCTTAAAAAAGGATGATAAAGATAGAGTTATTGGTTTTGTAAAGGAATTAACTTCTACGAAAGTTAAATTATCCCATGAACCTCCAACAAATACAATTCCTATAGGAGAATATTTTCAATATATTATAAAAAGTGGCATTGGCGATAGATATTACCCTTTAGCATTATTTAGTGAATATAAAGTACTTAAAACAGATTAACTATTTATAAAGTGAAAACACCATTCTCATAAATAACTTTCTTCGTTCCATCTTCCAAATAAGCAGTAACCTTCCTATTTTCAGTTGATATAATATCTGTATGGACAACAGAGTCATTATAACCCATTTCATCCCACTGTTCTTTTGTCACAACTGAAGGATCACCAGGGAAAGTATCCTTATACGCTGAACCAAGCGCGATATGCGTATTTCCATTAACTCCTCCAACATTCTCATCATACAATGTCTCTCCCATAAATTTAGTAATTCTTGAAAGCCTACTATCAGTAAGGGAAAATTCTCCTACTTTCTCTGCACCAACAGTAGCAACCATCTCTTTAAGAACTTCCTCTCCTTGACTAGCACTACATTCAACGACGCAACCTTCTTTGAATACAAGACGAACATTTTTTATTAAATTTCCATATCTATAAAGTGGTTGATTAAACTGGATAACTCCTTCTGTGCCACGCCAGTCAGGAGAAATGAATACTTCAAATGAAGGTATATTTCTTCCAGAACCTCCAAGCCACTTTCTATTCTTACCTATTTTAACCATCAAGTCAGTATCTTTCGATACTAAATGTAACTTCTCTATTTTAAGATTATTCAATTTTTCTTTTATCTCGCTAATTTGTTTCTCTATCCCTCTCCAAGTTTCAACAGGATTCTCATCATCCAGATAACAAGCCTTGGTTATCTGCTCCCAATAATCCTCAAGACTAAGGCTAACTTCTTTAGCCATTGCTTCAGTACCATAAAGACCAAGAGTCCAAGTAAGCTTTCCGGCATTCTCTTTTTCATCTCTCCAGTCCTTATATGGTTTCCAAGCTTTACTGCGAACCATAATTTTCTTTGGGTCAATTGTCTCTAACTCGTGTTTATCTGTCTCCGCAATTATATGTAAAAAATGATCTGCCTGTTCAACTTTTCCTTTCAAATAAAATTCAGGAAAGAATAATAACTGGTCTTCAGAAGCATTTTCATAAAAGTGCCTTGCAACATCGTCAGGCAAATATTCTATAATAGGAAATCCCCCAGCTTTCAATACAGATTCTCTAAGAGGTAACAAAATAGGTTTAGCACACTCAGGAATTTGCAAAAAAACAACTTCTCCTTTCTTTATACCTTTACCACCATTCAATGCAAAATTCACAAGAAGATCTGCATATCTTTTAAGTATTCTTTCAGGAGGTGTATAAGCCATTAAAAACTCATTCTTCTTTTCTTTTTAAATTATTCCACAATAATTGTTCCATAACCCATACCCATACTGCAAGCAAACCTATAAGTTCCCTTCTGGGTGGGAGTAAAATCTATTGTCTGGCTAGGATTTTTAGAATATGCTTGAACTCCTAAATCTCTGATATTAAATGACCTAAAACACCCACCAATACTGCTATCAAGAGTTATGCTTACAGGCTGTCCAGCCTTCACTCTTATAGTATTAGGATAATAATTACTATTTTTCATACTTAATGTAATTTTCTGCACCTCTCCAGCGCCAGAATTACCAATAACAGTTCCAGCTGCTCCTGCGCTATTACCAGATTTCAAAAAAACAAATCCTCCTACAATCAAGACTAAAACAACTATCACTCCAAATAAGGCTATACTTTTCATAAATTAAACTCTCATTTATAGTTTTTAAGTATTTGGATGAAACTAGTTTCACTAATTTTATACCCTTTAGATAAATATAAATAGAAGTTACCACTATTATAAAAATGAGTATCGAAACAGCCACATTAATTCATAATATTGAAAGAAATTATTTTTCATTAACTCGCTCTCAAGTTGACAATGCAATTGATAGATTAAAGACAACTGTAGAAAAGGCTAGGTATAGCGGATTAGACCTCTCATTAGAATATAATGATGAGAAATATAATGAAGAATACTGCTTGCAAGAAGAGTTAAGGCTTGCATCAAGAAGTCTTTGTACATCCTACGAAGAATGTGGAAACAGTGAGGAAGTATTAAACACTCTACAAGAAGTCCGAGACCTATTTGGAAAACATCCTTTTCACCACGTTATAGAAGGAAGAATAATTCATGTTGTGCATGAAACGGTCAGTGCAGGAGTTGTTGTGCCATCTCAATTCAGAAGATATGAAACAGCTAATATTGAACCATATCAAAATCCGCATCTAAATTATAATACTCCAAGAGACATACCAAAAGAACATTCTGAACATATCCCTCCAGATTGGTCCGCTTAGTTTTCATTGGAATATCGCACTCCTTGGTCCCAAAATCATAAGCCATGTCGTTACCATTATCAAAACAAATGTTAATATAATAGTAAATAAATTATCCTCTCTTCTTTGCCTTTCTGTTTCTTTTGTTTCTATATAAATCATATAATTAAGTCCAATCATAATTATAGCAGAAACTACAAAAACAATTATACTAGCTGTAAATAAATGATCATTTAACAACATAAAAGCAGTCATTGCTCCCATCAAACCACCCATAAAACCAGCCATTGTTCCTTCCATAAACCCCATAACTCCACAACATTTACCATTCCACATTCCTAAAGTTATACCTACAAGCATACCAAAAACGCTTCCTACAAACATTCCATTCGTTGAAGCAATATAAAACCCAGGCAGAAAACCAGAAATCATACCAATAGTCATACCAGTCATCATTCCGGACATACAAGCCATTTTCTTATAGGCCCTAACCTGCCTAATAGCAGGCATTATAAGTGCGTAGCTTAAGGCAGAAAAAAACAAGTAAGAACCATATTTAGGAATAAAATCTGGAATAGTACGAAGCTTCAAAAAGTACAATATTCCTAAAGCTATTATTGAAGTAAGCAGCGAATAAAATATAGTTTTAATTAACTCTCCTTCAACCCTTCTGCCATTTAATTCTTTAACAAATTCCTTTAAAGTCATATATTTTTATCACAAAATAACTATATAAAGACTTTTATGCAACTTCACAAGAATTAATCCCTCTTTAATACAACCACATTAGTCAGTCCTCTTCTCTTTCTTTCCACAAAACCTTTACCTTCAAGTCTATCAATTATCCTAGATATTTTAGCCTTTCCAAAACCTGTTTTTTCAATTAAATCTCCCTGAAATATTGTTCCATTTTCCTTTATCAAACCAAAGACTTTTCTCTCCTCAGACTTAAATCCAGACAAATTAATCTTTCTCTCAGTCTTTCTTTCTTTTATCTTTCTGACCACAACTCTTTCTTGGGGCTTTGATAATATAAGAACTAAAGCCACAATAATTAAAATTCCAACGATTGCTAAAGAAAGGTAAGTCTGTTGTGTAATAGTTCCGTATGCAGGACAAATATCTTCATGCATATCCAATGGGCAACTATTATCTAGAATAGTTTTCATAGCATTATTAAATAAAAATATGATTCCTATTATAAGAATAGAAATACCTAAAACAAGCCATCCTACATTCTTATTTTCCATAACTATAATCAACGACATTAATCTTTCCCTAGCTTGTCGTTAACTTATGTCAAGTATCTTGACATTATAATCTTTTCCCAACCCTTACCAAATCAATTAAAGGCTTAATAGAACTAACAAGCTTCCTTGCTTCTTCCTCACTTAAATTCAGTATTCCAGAAGAATGCTTGCCTTTAAAATAAATATGGATTGCCCCTTTTTCAGGTGTCATTAAGTCTTTTTTCAATTCTATGTTATCTATAACGCTAGAAGAATCTATTCTCTTAAACCCTCCAAAAATCTTCTCTTTTATCCTAATTCTCATTTTAAAACAACTTAAGGAGTTTATTTAATCATTATTATAATGGAAACCTATTATTAACAACCGCCACATTAGAGTATATGCTTCTAACATTATCATAGACAATTTCATGGGTCGTATATCTATTAGTAAAAATTGTCTTATTAGAGAATTCTGAACTATAGTCAAGGACATTAATATTTCCTTAGTTTGTCGTTGACTATTTAGGGAAAGATTTTTGTCTTTCACTATAAGTACCATATATCACAAAGAATTCTCTATATTTATATACTAAATCTTTCTATATTCATAATGGATATTTTAAATTTTCTTACTGCTTTTGTGCAAATTTTTCTTCATTTAGATAAATACTTAGAGGTTATAATTTCTCAGTATGGACTTCTAATATATTTCCTATTATTCTTAGTCATATTCTTAGAAACAGGTCTAGTCATAACGCCCATCCTACCTGGAGATTCATTAATCTTCCTCGCAGGCGCCTTTGCAGCTAAGGACGTTCTAAATGTAGTTGTGCTCTTTTTCATATTATGTTTCGCTGCTATTTTAGGAGATACTGTTAACTATTGGATTGGTAACTATTTCGGAGAAAAAATATTTTCAAATAATCGCTTCTTTAAGAAACAACATTTAGAAAGAACAAAAGAATTCTATAAAAAACATGGGGGAAGAACAATTATTCTGGCCCGTTTTATTCCAATAATAAGAACATTTGCGCCTTTTGTTGCAGGTATTGGAAAAATGGATTACAAAGAGTTCATCAGTTTCAATGTTATTGGTGGAATTTCCTGGGTAGCTATATTCTTATTCGGAGGTTATTTCTTTGGGAATATGCCTTTTGTTGAAAAGAATTTAACTCTAGTAATAATAGGCATCATTGTTCTCTCTCTTATACCTCCGCTTATAGAATTTTTAAGAAGAAAGAATCCACATTAATGGGTCTTGCCATGAAGAACTGTATAAAGCTGCTCCCACACACCATAAACACTTTTCTTTAATCTATCATCTTTCTCTGCTTCAATAATATTTACAACTTCCTTCATACTAAAATTCCTCCCCCTAATAAAAATAAAGGGTTTATCAGGATACCTACATTGCTCCATGTAACTTCTAGCGTCTTTCACAATCCTAGAATCATAACCATTATTCATAAAATCCTAGAAATAACACTGCTTAAAAACTTAATGTTAACTTATAGGAAATAACATTAATAATTGGAAAAAGGAAGTTATTTCCTAGATAGGGTTAACTTTAAAGAAGTCCGAAAATTAAAGTTAATCACTATAAATAGAGTATAATTAAATTTATAAAAAGGAGATTAAAGATTCAAATATGGAAAAACAAGTAACAGAACTCTTTGGAGCAGATTCTCCATATTTGCATATTTATGCTCAAAAGAAAAGTCGTTTTGAAGATCTTCTTCATTTACCAATAAATGAACATAGACCTCCTGCTTTTCCAGAAACTTTGAAAGCTTACAGAACAATAGGAAATGCTGGGGCAAGGCAAATATCTAAGGCAGCAGAAGGATTTAGTGAATATGCTATAATTCACCTTTCTAATAGAAGCGGTCATTATTCTAGTAAAAGTTTATTTCCTACAGATGGTGAAAAATACAGGGCTCCTCTTTCTATTGGCAATTTAATTAGAATGGGAAAATCTTCCAATTATGTTTCGGGTAGAATTCCTATGCTTCTATACGATAGGCAAACAGGCGATCTAGTTTTGCCTGTAACAAAAGAATATTCATCTGCACACGATATTATAAAAAATTTTGTTCTACCTTATATAGCTGGAACTAAACAACCAAATTTAACTAGCTTCAAAAAACAATTAATAAAAAGAAGAATTTATCTAAAAGAGTTAAAATCTTTAAAAATAGATAAAGCAACACAAGAAAATAGACTTAGTAAACCTTCCCTCAATAAATCTTCTAGAGAAATACACCTACTTTTAGATGGTTCTCATTGGACATCATTATATAAAACTCTCTTTGGAACTGACGCATTATCATTAGATGCTGCTTTCCTAGTTCCGCATATAGATGCTTCAGATATTAGTTCAATAATAACCCTCACAGAACAACATCTAGAGAGAACTAATGAACTTAGAAAACTTATGGCTCGTAGTGAAGAGCCAGAAAAGTCACTTTCGATTGCAAACTAAAAACAACTATGCTCTGTCCGGAAAGACATAACTTCTAATTAGCCAAAAAATAAAGGTTTGATTGTTTCCATTAGAAGGAACATTTATTTTTCTTTTGATATTATACAAAATAACATTCCATCCAAACTCTTTTTTCTTCATCAGCAATCTTGACATAATTATTTTTCGGTTAAACTCCGGACAGAGCAGAAAGTTAGTTAAGTTTATAATAGATTATTGTTAAGTAAATTTATGGAAATAAAAACACAAAAATTGATTTTGAGAGATTTAGTAGATGAAGATATAGATCTTCTGCCTAGTTTGATAAACGATTTGGAAGTTTCTAAGTTATTAGCACTAGTACCTTATCCTTATGGAAAGAAAGATGCGGAATGGTTTGTTAATCATTGTAAGGAAGAAGCTAGGAAGAATCCTAGAACTAGTTACGAATTGGGGATTGTTTTGAAAGATACTAGCGAACTTGTTGGATGTGTAGGAATAACAAGTGTTAATCAATGGGATGGAAAGGCGACTTTAGGTTATTGGTTAGGAAGAAAATATTTTTCCTAAGGTTACTCATGATTTATCTAGAAAGAGAGATAAAATGAGGGCTTATCAGGGTTTACCAAAAACAGATAATCCTAAGGTGGTTTATACTGGTCCTTTAAATGACGAACAAAAAAGTCCGTTCTATAGCAGAGCGAGAGCTTTTTTGATGCCTATTGAATGGGAAGAGCCATTTGGTTTAGTGATGATTGAAGCAATGGCTTCTGGAACACCCGTTGTTGCGTATAACAGAGGTTCGATACCTGAGATAGTTGTTAATGGTGAGACTGGATACATTGTAGAAAATATTGACCAAATGATTGACGGAGTTGATAAAGCAATTTCAGGTTCTATAAGTAGTAAAGCATGTAGAGAACATGTAGTCAGGAATTTCAGTAAAGAGAAAATGACTGAAATGTATTTAGAAGTTTACGAAGAGATTCGTGGAAAATAAAAACTTTAAGGCTTTAGATTAACTTGTTCTGGGGTATCACCAATTACAAAAGTACCATTACTTATTGATACAGAAAATTGAGGGTCAATTACTTCCCATTCTCCTTTGTTAGCACTGGAGTAATCAAAATCAAAGTTTAATGGAACGTTGTAAGTAACGTTATTGCCGTTAACTGTTGGAGCAGATGGTTGGGAATAATTTGTTCTAATCCATGAATTTGGATTGCTTCTTTCAATAACGTTAACTGAGATATTGCTTGTTAGACGTCCAGCAAGCTCGTTAGGTATTGACAATTGAGCATAGGCTGCTTTTGATGTTATAGTGTTGCCTAACTTATTCCAATTTGCATCGAAATAATTTACGTGTGATTGTCCAAGAAGAGTTTCTAATGCTGTTGGTTGTGGAGTTTTTGGAATGCAGTCTATTGATGTTGGAGGTTCACCTGAACTACATATTGTATCTCCTATAATATAGTCTGGTTGTTTTATTTGATTTTCTAAATCTTCAACGCGAGTTGTTAAAGTGCTATTTGATTGTCCTGATGAGTAAGTTACGTTAACTATTCTCATAGTATCAAAACCAAGAGCAGGTTCTCCACGAATAATAACTTTCCAGGTACTTCCAGTTAAGTAAGAGTTATCATTATCAGTAATGTCAATGTAACAGTTTCCATCACTTTTACAGACCGCATCTGCATTAAATGGAGCTTGCCTGCCGTCGATAGAATCTGCAGCAAAAACCTCTGCACTTATTGGAATGCCAGGTAGGGGAGATTCTAATTTAAATGAAAGTTCTTTATTAGGTGAGTTTTGAATATCTCCTTCGTAAACTTCAAATGTTCTTCCTTCTGTAATATCATAATTTGGTAGGCCTGTAG
Organism: Nanobdellota archaeon; assembly: GCA_030647095.1. Classification (GTDB taxonomy): domain Archaea; phylum Nanobdellota; class Nanobdellia; order Pacearchaeales; family GW2011-AR1; genus UBA73. The sequence goes on from JAUSKH010000018.1 coordinate 10,087, forward strand.
GATTAACGTTTGCGCAACCCGAGTAAACTAAGGAAGCAAGACCTGTAGTTGCTACTGTGATAATATGTCTTATTGAGTGATTATTTGTTCTCATAGTGGTGTGCAATATCCTCCTTGACATGTTTTACCGAATCCACAATTTGAAGGATTACTCCATTCATAGCATCCATCTCCGTTGTAGTCTCTACAAATTTGAACTCCATTTCCTGAACATTGCTGAGCACCATTCATACATTGGCTAGTACATGATGGAGCAACAGGAATACATTGTCCGCTTGTACATTGATATCCTGATCCACATTGTATTTGTGGAATAGTACAACTTGTACTTCTAGTGTTTCCACAATTATCACTTTGTTGTTTTGTACCGCTAGAACTTGAACTGCATGTTGCGCTACCACTACATGAACTAGTATCTACCCAGTTAGGAGTACATGAAGGTGTAATAGGAATACATTGTCCGTTACTACATATTTCTTCACTAGAGCAAGCTGAAATAATTGAATCTATGATTTGATTATTACATATTGAACTTGAGGTTCCTGGATTGTTACAGGTAGGAGAGGTTTGTCTGTCAACAACATCGTTGTTTACACAAATTCTATCAGTAGAGCTAGTGCCACATTGGGAATTGGAAGAGCAAGCTATAAAGCTATTTGTAGAAGGGTGTGTTTTTTTATTTCTATAAACTAAATCGCATGAATCTCCTATACGGTTATGATTATTGTCTTCTTGGAAGGGATTGAATAGGTATATACAATTATCTAACATATCTGGAACACCATCAGAGTCCTGATCATTTCCTACATTTGTATTAATTGGAAGAGCATCACTGTTAAGATTATATACAGTTTCTGAAGGAATAGTTTGTGGCATGCTTGATTTAGAATAAAAACTAAATAATCCTGCAGAATAGAAGACTAAAACAAGAAGTGCTAGAAGGATTATAATTAATAAAACTCCCAATGCAATTATAGAGCCTGAATTTTTTTTTGGAGCATTTTTACTTTGTGCCATTAGATAATGGTTACAAAAACCACTTATAAATATTAGTATATTCTAGAGGCTATATTTTTTAGTTACTAGTGTGGGGTGATTTATGATGGTTTTGTGAGATTTTTTATCTCTTTGCTTTCAATAAGGATGACTAGTTTTCTCCTAATGTTAGTGATACATAATTATATAAGGACTAGATATACCTAATTTAATGGAATTAACAGCTAGTGATATTAAGTTTCTTACAATTATGAATGAAACACGATTATGTGAGGGAAAATTATTCAAAAGAGATTCTGATGAAATTGGGAAAGTTTTTTCATTCAAAGAGAAGGAACTAAATTCCGCTGTAAAAAAGCTAGTTAAAATGGGTATGCTAAGTCCCTTGGATTTAGGTGGAAATGAAGTTGTTTATTTCCACACTGAAAAAGTTCCTAAAGATAAGCTTGATAAAGATTTAATTAAGATTAAGCATTAAACTTATTAATTTTTAAGGATTGGTGGGTTCTTCAATTTCCTTGAATTTATAATTACTTTTGATTTACAGATTGAACAATTTCCAATAATATAAAATGGGTCTGCTTTCTTGATAGTAATGGCTCTTCTTGTTTCACAATGATTACAATAAAATTGAATAGTTTTCATTTTAATTTGATATATTATGGGATGCGCTATATATAGACTTATGCTAGTTTGTGCTCTGTCCGAAAAGACATAACTTCTAATTAGCCAAAAAATAAAGGTTTGATTGTTTCCATTAGAAGGAACATTTATTGCCAAATTGGGTTTAATACTCCACAGCTCTACTGCGTCGTCCGATTTGGCGATTAGAGATTTCCGTCTTGAAACCGAGCGGAATACCCCATCAACTTGCTGTGGGAATAGCGAAGGTTTAGGAAATCTCTTTATTTTTCTTTTGATATTATACAAAATAACATTCCATCCAAACTCTCTTTTCTTCATAAAACATTTTTTACTTCTCAATAAATTAATTTGTGTTCTTTTGAGAACAGAATTAACTGTTTCATTAATCCATCTCATTCCATAAAATTCAGGCAGATTAATACATTCCAGACTGTATTTTACTTTAGGTTGTTTTCTCTTTAATCCAAGCCAAGAAATCCATTTTGACTCCTTAAATTAGACGACAAAATCTCTTATTGATTTTTTACTCCTTTGAAAAAGTATTAAAAATCACAAAACCCTTCGGGTTTTAACCTTGGCTTAAAAGCCAAGGTTTGTTCGTGGTTTTGTGAGACCCGGGAAATCCTCATAATTCACTAACCTCTACCTAAAGGTAGAGGATTTCACGAGGGTTGAAATTCTTTGATAATTTGTAAACTCTTTATTTCCAGTTTTGTTAAAATGCATAGGCAAACCTGAAGAATGAAAAAGGTTATTTATCTCCTCTCCCAGCCTATTATTGAATTTAGGTAGGATAATTTTTTGTAACACAAGCCTACCTAAATTTCTTTACTATAGAGGACTTTGAATAACCCCTATTCTCAAGAATTTTTCAAAGTCCTTCTTAGAGAGTTTTAAAAAGTTTTTGAGGGTTTTTCAAAACTCTCTATAATTATTTTTCGGTTAAACTCCGGACAGAGCAAGCGATTACATGAATATATAAAGGCACAATATAAACAGATTAGAAGCAGAAATAGCTATTTTCTTCTACTTTATAAAAATGGAAAACAATAGAGCATTTAGACCTAGAGAACCTAGAAGCAAGATTTCTAGCTGTGGCTGTGGTGGTCAAGCAAGATTAGTAAAGAGAAGCGTTCATAATCATGGTCAGAAATCTTGTGGTATTACTATAGTTGAATATGTATGCGACGATTGTAATATAAGAAGACCTGTAGTTCATGAAGGATTTAAGCGAAAATTCTAGTTTTAGTCAGTAAATTTTATATACTAAACTGATTAATAGCATATATGAGATTTAGAGTTTTGTATTTTATAGGATCTTGTTTGTTATTTTTAGGTTTGTTCTGGCTTTTTTTAATTAGGAGTAACTTCTTTAATGAAAACACTCTGGATAAAGAATTGTATGTAGTTAATAATACGACGGTCATGAATGAAATCAATAGACTTATTTTACCATTGACTTATAAAAATATAACTGTCTCTGATTTTGATAATTTAAAGCACCTATAGTTTTTCAGATTAAAAATGATTTCGGTTATGGTAGAGATACTAATGGGCGTATTGAGATACTGGGACTAGATTTAGAAAGGATGACTGGCTTTAATCTAGGGAATAACAGTAAGAATCTAAGTGCTTTGGTTTTAGGAAAGAGTCTGAATATGGGTAGTGATAGAATAATCAAAGAATTTATTCCATATGCAGGAAATAAAGATTATTTTGTTCAAAGTTATTTTAGAGCAACTAATATGCATGATTATATCTCGTTTTATGGTGAAAATGTTTGTTGGGGTATTAGGAGAAGGGCGATGGATAAGACTCTAGAAGTAATACCTGTTCACGATTCATTTAAGAAACTGATAACTCCCGAAGTAATTTAAAGAGAAATTGCAGAAATTACTGGTAAATAGATAATTTAATTTTAGCCACTTTATAATAATTATAACACAAGGGTTTAAGAATACTGTTTCTTCGTGGCTTTTATGTATAAATCATTTGATCATTTGATTAAAGAGCACGATGTGGAAAGAAAGTTTCATTATAGTGGATCAAGAGTTGTAGTTGTACCTGATGCTTGTTTTTTTAGAAATATTAATACTTGTTTTTTTCAAGATATGCAAGAAAAGTATGAACTAAGATTTGTAAAGGGAGTTTTGGGAGAGATACACGAAGCTTTAAGACAAGAGTTCAAGGTTGACCTCTCCACATACTATAAAAGAAAGAGTCTTTTTTATAGTATTCCTTCAATAAAAGTAGAAGTCAGTGAAAATGATGAATTATTGATTTCTAAGGCCGCAAAAGAAGCATATGATGGATTGCCACAGAAGATGAAAAAGAATAGACGCAATATGAAATATAATGGGATAGGAAATGTAGATATGCAACAAATTACCTATTTATTACAAAGAGCAAGAAAAGGACTTTCAACGCTTGCTTTAACTAATGATATTGGTGTTATAACAACTATTGCTGAACTTAGAAAAGATGATTCTTTTAATGGTTTCATAGATGGAAAAACCGTTGTTATTTCTTCTATAAGGCACATTAATGAAAAATATGCTGCTTAATCAGTGTCTAACCTATGTAGTAGTGAAAAAGAAAAGTTTAAAAAGTCTAATTACTTGGGATTTATATGAAAAAGAACTATTTATCAAGAATAGGAATGGCTACTGCTTTAGGTACTGTAGTTGCTACTAATAGTGGTTGTGCTCCATTTACATTGTTTTGTATTACAAAAACCATTGAAGGAGTAGCTCATGATAAAAGAGAACGAGATAGGGAAGCAAGAATGAATTTAGAAATACAGAGGCAAGTAGCCCAACAGATAAAAGGACAAAATAACAATAGAAATAGTGGTTATGATGAAAATTTATATAGAAATCAAGATCAGACAGATGCACGATGGATACCCCGTTCAAATAATCAGAATGCGAATAATCAAGTTACTCCTAATAGACCTATGCCTCGTTATGTTATTCCCCATTATTATAAGTTTTCAGAAAAACAGACTAAATAAAATCTAGTTTTTACAAATCTTCGTCATCAGAATCTTCGTCTTCTACTTCGATGTAAACTTCATTATCTTCTGCTACCTCTTCTGGATCGGTTAAAAGGGCTGCAGTTATTTCTTCTAAAGAATTATTTATGCTTTCAAGCTGAGCATTAAGCATATCTTTCATTTCTCTTAAAACGCTTGTTATTTCGCCTAAATCTTCGTTTGCCATAGTATTTTTTAGTAAAACCTATTTTTATACTTTGTCGTATTAAATTAAATAATAAAAATAATAAATTTTTTCGATTAGAATCTTCTTCTATTATCAAAGTCTCTTCTTGGCGGTCTATTCGGGTCTAGTGGTTTAGCTTCTGTTACTGTAACAGGTCTACCTTGTACGTCTTTACCGTTCATTTCAGCCATTGCTTTAGTGGCAACAGCTTCATCTGCAAACGTAACAAAACCAAAGCCTTTAGATCTACCTGAGAATTTGTTCATGATAAGAGTTACTTCGACTAGTTCACCATATGGTGAGAAAAGTTCTGTTAAATCTTTCTCTGTAACAGTAAAAGGTAAATTACCTACATAAATTTTTGTGCCCATTGCTTCCTCCTACATACATTTATTTTCCATACCAAGCACAAGAATAAACTTGTCTCGGTATTATTTATTGAAAGAAGGAAGGTTTATAAATTTATGTAGTTGTGGTTCTGTCAAACTATCGGGACTTAATTTAGCTTTTGAGTAATCTTTTCCATTGCTTTTTATTATGTGTTTGGTTATAACGCCTGTTTATCACCAAACCCTTTGGGTTTGTACCTCGGCTTAAAAGCCGAGGTTTGTCTTGGTTTGGGGAGAACCGGGAGAAATCTACAGCAGACTCCAGCTTAAAAGCTGGAGATTTCTCACGTGTATTAATAATTTGATATCTGTATCCTTAAATTCTTTCATTCATTACAAACAAAGTTCGTATTAATAAAATTTGTGGCTACAAAAAACATTATACTTGACTTACCAAACAAAAGTGCTTATAATTTATATACCAAAAAATTTAATTATACTACATTATATATATTTACACAAGCTATTTATTTCTCTTAGAATATCCTTTATATTCTATATATTGATAAAACATAAATAGTTCCTCTTTTTCAGAAACCAATGAGAATTGGAATTCTAACCGGAGGGGGAGATGTCCCAGGACTAAATACAGTCTTAAGAGATGTTGTATACAGAGCCCAAAGAGAAAAAGATATTAATATTTTAGGCATAAAAAGAGGATGGGGCGGATTAATTTACATGAATCCAGATAATCAAGAAATGGATCCTGAACATGCTATTCCTCTTAATGAAATCTCTGTGAGGGGTTATGACCGTGTCGGAGGGACACGCCTTCACACTTCAAGGATTCAGCCTTCTAAAGTAAACTGTGATGAAAAATTACGTAAATATAGAGGCTTGGACTTTGAATGTAAAAGAGACATGACTCAAGATGTAATAAAAAATCTACAAAATTTAGGAATTGATAAATTGATAGCGATAGGAGGAGACGACACTCTTAGTTATGCACTTCATCTTCATAAGCAAGGAATCCCTATAATCGCAATACCCAAGACTATGGATGGAGATGTCATGGGAACAGATTATTGTATAGGGTTCAATACTGCGATTGTGAAAGCTACAACTTACGTTACAGAATTAAGAACGCATATGGGCTCACATGAAAGAATAGGAATTATAGAAGTATTTGGAAGGCACTCTGGTTTCACAGGTCTTTATACTGCATTAGCAGCTAAATCTGATAGAGTAATAATACCTGAAGTAGAATTCGATATACAAAAACTATCAGATATTCTTGCTTCTGATAAAAAAGATAGCCCTTCTAACTATTCTGTACTTATAGTATCTGAAGGTGCAAAGCCTCTTGGAGGAAAGGAAACAATAATTAATGGGAAGATAGATAACTATGGGCACATAAAACTTGGAGGCATTGGAGAGCAAATAGCTGAAAAAATCCAGCAGTTAACAGGAGAAGAAACTATGACTGATAACTTAAGATATTTACTTAGAAGCGGACCTCCGACAGCAAAAGACAAAATAGTTGCATCCACATTTGCAAATATAGCGATGGATGCCGCTTTAAGAGGAGATAGCGGAAAAATGACTGCTGTTAGAAATGGAAAATTCTGCCTTGTTCCTTTGGAAGAAACTAAATCAAGCCCTGCAAAAGTTGACGTTGCAAGGCAGTACAATAGCGAAAGATACGAACCCAATTATGTTGGTCTGGAAGGAACAATCGTTCTCTTGTAACACGCCCCAACTGCACAACTGTTGAAAAACTCCGATTCCCAAACAAACTATCTCCTTTTGATATCAAAATGATAACAAAACAATTTATTTCTCTGAGCATTATCTCTTATTCAACTTCCCTTTTAAAGAGAGATTTTTTGTGTTTATACAACCGTCCATAAGTAGTATCCATATTTCTTATTTCTTCTCCATTATGAAACTTTTTATTCAGTTCTATAGCAATTAGACCATTTCGGATTAATTTTCCCCTATGATAATCAGGCTGTAATGACAATTGATAAGCAAATTCTATTTCTTCATCAGTCCAAGGTATTTCCCCCCTTGCTATGGCACTTTTGCGACCAAGTTCGCTTTTTTCTTCTAAAGTTTGAGCATGAATCCCCTTTCTTTCTTCATAAGTTCTACGACCTGACACTTTTCCCCCTTTACGACCATGACTCCCATGTTCTTCAGAAGTCAGAGCATGAATCCCCTTTCTTTCTTCATATACTTTTTTACCACCTTTACAACCAAGTTCGCTTTTTTCTTCTAAAGTCAGAGCATGAATCCCCATTCCTCCCTCATAAGCTTTTTTCCCTCCTTTACGACCATCTTCAATCATTTGTTCGGCAGTTCTACTAAAAGCTCCCTTTCCTTCTTTATACATTCTTCGACTTGCCTCAACACAATGTTCTTTTCCTATCTCTTGTCTTTCATCATCAGGAATAGACCCTTCATAAGACTCAATCCCGAAGCCTCCATTATGCCCCGCAATTGTTTTTTGAATACCTGCTATTGCAATCAATTCTGTGACTTTATACTCTGAACTAATACCAATATCTCTTTCAATTCTTTTTAGAGAATGCCCTTCTCTGTATAATTGAGGTATTTCCGGGTGATCATCTTGTAAAGTTCTTCCTAAAATAATACCTCTTCTAATGGCTGCCATCTGTTGAGGTGTTAGATCATTATACCCTTCCATTAAAAATCTGATTTTATAGACTATTTAAATTTACTGAAATTAAATACATAATTTGATTTATTCATTTTATCGATTTAATATCATTATACAATCATTTTTATATAGATTGCCGGAGAATCGAACTAAAAGAAAAACGCCCCAACCGAGAATCGAACTCGGGT
>JAUSKH010000019.1 GCA_030647095.1 Nanobdellota archaeon
TTTAATTGTTTCTTTTATTAATTAGAAATGAATTTGAAAGTAAGGAATAAGGTTTTTAAAATTGTTCTTAAGTTGGCGATATATACCCAACTATAATAATGATTATATAGCCTCTTAAAAATAAATAATCATGAAATTTGATAGAGCAAAGGAATATACTTTCCATCTAAGAGAGGATATGCCCTCTGGCTTCATAGATAATGAATCTAAACCAGAACTACCTGAAGTATATAGATTTCTTAGACCTTTAAATGGAATAACTAGCACAGGCGGTCAACTTCAGGATAGATTTAGAGAGTTTGAGGATTATATTACTAAAAAAAATATACCTATAAGGGATCCACATATCAGACAGGGTATATTTATATTTGAAGAAAATCGAGTTGGTGTTCACAATAATGGGCTCTCTGAGCAATGCCATTTTGGTTATCTAGAATAAGCAACTCAAAACTAAGAGCTTATAAAACTTATTTTCCTGCTATATTCTATGAAACCTTTAAAAATTGGGAATATAAACTTTAAGAATAGACTGTTTTTATCTCCTATGGTTGATGTAACTGATGCTGCATATAGGATGATATGTAGGAAAGCTGGAGCTTCTATGGCTTATACGGAAATGATTTATATAGATGCAATTTTACATGAAAATTTACGCACAAAGCAGCTAATGAAAATTGCTCCTAGGGAAAAACCTGTTGGAATTCAGATTACTGGAAATAGTGTTGAAGAATTTAAGAGAGTTATTCCTTATTTGAAGAGATATGATCTTGTGGATATTAATTGTGGATGTCCATCTATTAGAATAACTGGAAACGAGGCAGGTAGTTACTTGTTACAGAATCCTGACAAAATAGCTTCCATGATTAGAATTTTGAAAGAGGGTGGTTTAACTGTAACTGCTAAAATAAGACTTGGATTTAAAGAGAATAACGTGTTGAAGGTTGCGAAAGCTATTGAGAAAGCTGGTGCAGATGCTATAACTGTGCATGGAAGGCTTGCTATTCACGGTAGAAGTGTTCCTGCTGACTGGAAATGGATTGCCAAGGTTAAGGAGACAGTGAGTATACCTGTTATTGGAAATGGCGATGTTTTTTCTGGAAAAGATGTTGAAAAAATGTTAAAAATTGCTGATGGAGTAATGATTGCGCGAGGTGCAATAGGTGATCCTTTGATTTTCTCTAGGATATTACATTATTTAGAGACGGGAAAAGAGGAAGCTTTCGATTTTAAGAAAAACATTGAATCTTTTTCTGATTATTTGAAGCTGGCTAAGAAATATAATATATTTGAGTTAGGGAGAGCAAAATATATTGGAAGTAATTTTATTAGGGAAACTAGAGGGGCTGCTAAATTACGTGGAGAATTTATGCAGGTAAAGGATTATGAAGGAATGGTTGGTTTTGTTGATTCTCTTTTATCCCATAAATCTTTATATATGAATTAAAATCTTGAATAATATGGCTCCAGATCAAAATTCTCCAAGAGAAATGCAAATAGATAAATTGCTTGGATGTGTTGTAGACAAAGGGGCTTCAGATCTTCATATTAAAGTAGGTTATAAGCCTTATACCAGATTACATGGCGAATTACATTCTATAGAAACTCAAACAGTAGATCAAGAGATTATGCATAAATTATTGCGTGGTGTACTTGATGATTCTCGTCTTGCTGAATTCCAAGAGAAAAAGAATATGGACTCTTCATTAATTTTAGATATACCTAACAAAGGAAAGTATCGCTTTAGGATTAATGTTGCTCAAGCATCAAAGAATCCATATATTTCAATCAGAGCTATTCCAGAAAAAATAATTGATGTTAGAAATGTAGGTTTTCCTTTTGATGTTTGGCAAGATATAATTAATTTACATCAAGGTCTTGTTTTAGTAACAGGAACAACTGGTTCTGGAAAGACTACTACTTTAGCATCTTTAATAGAAGAAATAAATAAAACAGCTAATAAACATATAGTAACTATCGAGGATCCTGTAGAATATTTATATACTTCAAAGAAAAGCATAATTTCTCAAAGAGAATTGGGTGTAGATGTCGATTCATTCTATAATGGAGTAAAATTCTCATTAAGACAGGATCCAGATATTGTTTTAGTAGGGGAAATTAGAGATAGAGAAACTGCAGAGAAGGCTTTAGAGTCTTCATCTACAGGACACGTCGTATTTTCAACACTTCATACAAATAATGCAGCAGAAACAGTTTCTAGGTATGTTAATTTATTTGAAGTAAATGACCACGCAAATATAAGGAATTTATTAGCTTCAAATTTAAAGTATGTTTTGTCACAAAAATTAATTCCTTACAAGAAGGGTGCAGGAAGAACACTTGCTATGGAAGTGTTAAATGTTGGTGCATCAGCAGCAATAAGGAAACATCTTAGAGAAGGAGAGTACCATCAGATTATGGGAGCTATGCAGACTGCTAAAACCCAGAAAACAATAACTATGGATGCACGTCTTGAACAGCTAGTAGCAGATGGAAAAATAACCGAAGAAGATGCTATAGAACATGCGTATAATCCAGATGCTTTAAGGTCTAAGTATTTGAACAAATAAAATTAATTATAAGGAATATTTTACTAAATGTTTATTTGCGCTGGTCTGGTTAATTTACCATTAACAAAAACATTATAGGTATTAGCTTTATCACCAAGGAAAGCAAGTTCTTTATCAGCTATTTCAGCTAAATCAGTACCAATTGGCATTTCACATTCTGAAGAATTCGCACGTTTTATATATCTTAAAATTCTGTCTTGATAGTCTATAGTGATTAACTTTAATTTTCGGACTTCTTTAAAGTTAACCCCTATCTAGGAAATAACTTCCTTTTTCCGATTATTAATGTTATTTCCTATAATTATATCTTAATTCTCTTTTTTCTATATAATTAATAAGAAATTGGACAGTGTATTCTGGAGTATTTTGTTTGATTACACTAATAACTAAATCATTTGCTAATGCTTCAAGAGTTGAGGGTATTATAACTGCCGCATTCGATAGGGTTTGTGTGCTATTTTGATCTTTAATTCCGATAGGGATAACTCCAACTTGTCTTGCTGATGAAACTCCAGAATCAGAATCTTCAAAAGTTATGGTTTCCCAAGGGTTTATCCCAAATTCAGAGCATAGATTAGAATATCCTACAGCTTTTTTATCAATATATGGAATAGAAGGCTTCTGGAGTTTTGCTAAAGAAAGATTCCATAAGTATCATGGAATTGATAAAGAGAATTATCCATTATATGTAAAAGAAATGGAATTCCGTTTCAATCATAGAAACGAAAGCGTTTTTAACTTACTATTTGATATTTGTATAAGGGGGTTAGTTTAGTCCGTATTTCGGCTAATCACCTAAGATTTTATTATCTATTAGAAGGAACCTTTATTAATCAAGAATAACTTTTTTATTAATGCAAAAAAGAGGACTTAGTGGAATAATTGTGAGCGTTCTTCTAGTTTTGTTAGTGATGGTAGCTGTTGCAATTATCTGGTTTTTTATCAGACCGTTATTACAGAGAGTAGGACAACAAATCCAAGATGAACTACAGTTCAATTCAGTAAGTTTCACTATACGAAACATTAAGGTTGATTCGCAAAATAATATGGAGTTTATATTACAAAGGAATGCGGGAAAAGGGAATGTTGTCGGTTTCGTTATTGTATTAGAAGATACTACAAAAAAGATTTCTACTATTACTAAATACAATACGACTTCGTTAGA
>JAUSKH010000024.1 GCA_030647095.1 Nanobdellota archaeon
TTTCCGTCCTGAAGCCGAGCGTAATACCCCATCAGCTTGCTGTGGGGATAGCGAAGGCTTAGGAAATCTCTTTATTAAATCCTAAGCTTAGAGCAATCGCGACTTTCTACAATGAAGGAAGGCTTCTTGGTGGAAAGGAAAGTCCTGAAGATTGGTGTGTAGAAGTTTATGAGGCAACTGAATTCGAGGGAGAATTAAGGGAAGAACACCCTAACTCTAAGCCAGTCTGGGTTAAAGAGCAAGATTTAGAAAACTTAAAAATGTATCAAGGAGATAAAAAGATTCTTGAGTTACTTGCACAAGAGGGAATTTTCCAGACAATAGTACAATATTCCAAGGAAGATTTAATTGATTTTAAGTATAGTCGAGTTGATTAAAATAATTCTAAGTATATCTTAAATTATAAGAATAAATATAAAGCCTCTTTTAATCAAATAATAAATAACAAAAAAGACAAAATGATAACTGAAGCTTTTAAAAATAAAGTAGAGCAAAATCTTGGATGCGTAGTTATTCTTGCAGGTTCTGGCTCAGACAAGCCACATATAGATAAGATAGTTTCATCTTTAAAAGAATATCAAATACCTTATGAAGTTAGGATTGCTTCTGCACACAAACAGCCAATAGGATTAGATGGTATAATCAGAGAATATGATGATTTAGAAGGAGCATTAGCATATGTAGCAGTTGCAGGAAACACAGACGCTTTATCAGGTACAGTTTCTTTTCAATCACATAGGCCAGTTATTAGTTGCCCTCCAGATCACCCGAATTATAGTTGCTTAACTAACCCTCCTGGAAGTTCTAATGCTTACGTTGGAAAACCAGAAAATGCAGCCAGATTTATAGCTCAAATTTTCTCTCATCAAAATAAAACCTATTCGGCTATCTTAAATGGGAGTTCTAATAAGAAAAAGCTTAATTTATTAGAGCAAGATAATACGCTAAGACAAGAATACGCAGGAAATCAAAAATGACTCTTGAAAATAAAGCTTTAGCAAAAACAGATGACTTTCCTATAAAACATGAAGGAAATATTCACAATGGAAAAGTAAGATCAGTTTACTGGCTTACAGATAACGATAGTGACCGTTTAATTCAGCAGAAAGCATACGACATTCCTTTAGAAACTAAACTAGGGGTAATGATAATAAGCGATAGAATCTCTGCTTTTGATTGCATCTGGCAAGGAGAAGAAGACCTTGAAGGAATTCCTGGAAAAGGGGCTTCGCTAAACGCAATCTCTAATTATTGGTTTAGTCAATTTAACATAAAAGGCTTAGCAGGCAACCATATTATCGATACCCCTCATCCATTAGTATGGATAGTTAAAAAAGCACAACCAATTATGGTTGAAGCAATCGCAAGAGATTATATCACAGGAAGCATGTGGAGAGATTATGAAAAAGGAATAAGAAAATTCGGAGGCATTACTTTTCCAGACGGATTAAAAGCTAATCAAAAGCTTTCAGAACTTCTTATTACTCCTTCTACAAAAGGAATAATGAAAGGAATTCTAGGCATTCCAGAGGAGGAAGATGTTAATATAACAAGAGAGCAAATAGAAGCAAATCATGAAGCCTTTGGTTTTAGGCATATTGAAGATGTAGACCGTTATGAGCATTTATTACTGGAAGGTTTTGATTTAATAAGAGAAGAGTTAAGAAAAATAGACGAATTATTTGTAGATACTAAATTTGAATTCGGTTACGCAAATGATAGAGAAGGAAGAATAGAAATGATTTATATAGATGAAATTGGAACTCCTGACTCTTCAAGAATGTGGAACGCACAATCTTATGAAAGAGGAAAAATAATAGAAAACTCTAAAGAAGGTTTCAGACAGTACTTACTGAACACCCTAGAAAGAGATGTTTTTATAAATAAGGGAAGAATGGAAGAAAGAAAGCAGTTAGCTATTAATTATAGGGTTCCTGTAGATGAAATGATGAAAGTATCAAAGACTTATATGGATATTGCAGAAAAAATCACAGGAAAACCAATTAAACTATCTGAAAGACCAAGAGAAGAAATCCTAGATTCCCTTGCTTCTCTTGGAATACTAAACTAAAATGGCTGAAGATTTTGATTTAGTTAGAAAATTATCTCCAGACGATCTAAATATATCCAGATTTAGATTAAGTTCAGTTTCCCCCGATGAAGGAAAATACGCTTCAAGCACAGATGCACTAAGACCTTATTTAAGCGCCGAAGCAGAATGGAGAAAATGTGCAGAAGTACAACTAGCGCTAATTGAAACTAGAGCAGAATTTGAGCAAGCAAAAAGGAAAAATGTTGAAGAAGTGAGAGAAGCACTTAAAAAAATAAATCCTTTAAACATGAGCTTATTAGAAGCAAAAGTAACTAAGCATGATCAATTAGCTGTAATTGAAGAAATTGGTCGCTTCGTCTCTCTAGAAACAAAAGCTCTCCTTCACCCAGGGACTACTTCTTACGATATTCTTGATACTGCAAGAGCAGTTTTATTCAAGCAAGCATGGAAAAATGTTATTAGACCAGAAGCATCAAAAGCAATTATAAAATTATGCGAATTAGCTGAAAGGTCAATTGATATTCTTCAAGTTGGAAGAACACACTTACAAGATACTTCTCCAGTTCTATTCGGCGGAACATTAGCAGGCTATGCTGGAAGAATGGCTGAAAGAACAGCTCGTTGCGATTCTTACTTCAAAGCACTCAAAGGAAAAGCAAGTGGCATAGTTGGCACAGGCGCAGGTATAGAAATGGTAGTCGGTGAAGGAAAATCCATCATGTTTGAAAAAGCATTCCTCAATAAATTAAAACTAAAACCAGACTATACTGCTACTCAAGTTGTTCAAAAAGAAAGTCTTGCTGATGTAGGTCACGGCATAGTAACCTTTGCGCACGTTCTAGGTGACTTCACAAATGATATGAGAATGCTTTATTCTTCTGCTATTGGCGAAGTTACATCCCGTGATAATGCAGAGCGCTTAGGTGGCTCAAGCGCAGACGCAATGAAAAATAATCCAATTGATTTTGAGAATATGACTGGCAAAGTCGATGTAATAGAAAGCGGCATGAGAGTCCTATACGGAATGATAGCAACCGACTTTCAAAGAGATTTAAGAGGTTCAGTAAAAGGTCGTTACCAGCCGCATGCAATGATGGCTCAATTCTACGAGTCTCTTAAACGCCTCAATAAATCATTAGGCCAATTATCCATAAACGAAGATAGAATATTACAAAATCTACAAGGATATAGAGACAATCCTAGCGAAGCAATGGTTGCGATTTTACGTGGAGCACAATGGATTCATCCAATATATGGGGAAGGCCATAATTTTGTAAAAGAAATTGGGAAAGAATCTAAAAGTACTAAGCGAAAGCTACTTGAAGTAGCTCAAGAAGATACTCCTTTCATGGAATTATATGAAACACTGTCCCCATTAAAGCAAGAAATATTACAAGGGCATATAGAAAAATATACAGGTTCTGCTAAAAAACGCGCATTCATTAATATAGAATATGCAAATTCTATAGCTGCCTCCAATCTCCAGCAACAATAACCAAACCACATAAATAATTATAAACTTTCTCCTTTTTCTCGTTTGATGAGAAATAAACTTCCAAATTTAGTAAGGTCACAGCAACTTTCAAGAGAACTGCTTGAAGAATTATTTACCCTATCAGAAAAAATAAGAAAAAATGAGAGTAAATACTCAACATCTCTAAAAGGAAAAATGATGGATATCATATTTTATGAATCAAGTACAAGGACAAGAAAAAGTTTTGAAGTAGCCATGAAGATGTTAGGAGGGCAAGCCACAGTAACAGAAAATGCAAAAGAATTTTCTTCAGCAGCAAAAGGAGAAACTTTGGAAGACACAGTAAGAGTAATAGAAGCCTATTCTGATATTATTGTATTGAGACATCCTGATTTAGGTTCTTCAGAATTAGCATCTAAACTTGTTGACATTCCAGTAATAAATGCAGGTGACGGTAAGGGTCAACATCCCACACAGGCGTTATTGGATGTTTATACAATTTGGAAAGAATTTGGAAAAGTAGATGGCTTAAGAGTAGCAATGATTGGAGACTTAGCAAACGGTCGAACAGTCAGGTCTTTGGCTTATTTATCTGCAAAGTTCAATAAAATGGAATTAACATTCGTTTCCCCTCCTAATCTAAATATTGGAAACGATATAAAGTCCTATTTAATAGAACATAACCTACCATTTACTGAAGAAAACGATTTTAATTCAGTAATTCCAGAAGTAGATGTCATTTACATGACACGTATTCAAAAGGAAAGAATGTCTCCAGAAGATTATAATAAATCAAAAGGGAAATACATTCTTAATCAAAAGAATCTTAAGCTGGTTAGAAAAGACGCTCGCATTTTGCATCCTCTTCCCCACGTAGAAGAGATCAGTCTTCCAATTACCATAGAAGAAAACGACCCAAGAGTGGCTTACTTCAGGCAGGCTGAAAATGGTCTATATACACGAATGGCACTATTACATCATCTTTTAGCTTAATCAAAAAGCCAACTATAATAATTCTTATAAACCCTCTCCATAATTACTTTATATGAAGTCAAAACTAGTTCTGGATGAGGCTGCAATGGATAGACTTGCTTATACATTTGACGATTTACTATTAAGACCAGGATATGCTGAATTATTGCTTAATCAAGTCAATATAGAAACATTTTTTTCAAGAAATATCCCTTTAAAGATTCCAATTGTCAGCGCTGCAATGGATACTGTTACAGAATATGAACTAGCAATAGAATTAGCCAAGGCTGGAGGTATAGGAGTAATCCATAGAAACCTAGATCCAGAAACTCAAGCACTGCATGTAGCCAGAGTTAAGCATCACCTAAACGGTCTTATAGAAAAACCAATTTGTGTTTACAAAAATCAAACAATAGAACAAATAAAAAATATGAGGGAACAAAAAGGATACGGGTTTCATAGTTTCCCTGTTATAAACCCAGTTAATCGTTCATTAGTTGGTATCTTAACAGGAAATGATTTTGAATTCTGTTCAAATATTTCTCAAACAGCAGAAGAAGTAATGTCAACAAAAGTATTAACTGGTTCTACAGAGTGTACATTTGCAGAAGCATACCAAAAAATGAGAGAAGAAAAAATAAAAGTACTTCCACTTATAGACAACGAAGGAAAAATCCATGGAATGTACGTTCTTAGTGATGTAAAAAGAATTATAGAAGGAAATATAGGAGCTTATAATGTTGATTCAAAGAATAGACTTAGGGTTGCAGCAGCAATAGGTGTAAGAGAAGATGCTTTTGAAAGATTGGAAATATTAGTTGCAGAAAACGTAGACGTAGTAGTAATTGATACAGCTCATGCAGATTCCAGATCAGTTATAGAAACTCTTAAAGACCTAAAGAAAAATTATGATCTTGATATTGTTGTAGGAAATATATCCATGCCAGAATCTGCAAAAAGGCTTGCAGATGCAGGAGCAGACGGTATAAAAGTTGGACAAGGACCTGGTTCAATATGCACAACAAGAGTTGTTTCAGGAGCAGGTAGACCTCAGATTTCTGCAATATATGACTGCGCGAAAGCTATTGAACTTCTCAATATACCAATTTGCGCAGATGGAGGAATAAGATACTCTGGAGATATTACTAAAGCAATAGCTGCAGGAGCACATTCAGTAATGTTAGGAAGCCTTCTAGCAGGAACAGAAGAATCTCCAGGAGAGACAGTTCCTCTTCAAGGAAAAAAATGGAAAGATTATCGAGGCATGGGTTCATTAGGTGCAATGCTGGAAAGTAAAGGCTCAAGATCAAGATATCTTCAAGACTCCACTGAAAAAAAGAAGCTTGTTCCAGAAGGAGTTGAAGGTCTTGTTCTATGTAAAGGAAAGCTAGCAGACAAAGTTCTGGAGTATACTGGAGGTTTAAGAAGTGGCATGGGTTATGTTGGCGCTGCCTCAATTGAAGAATTAAGAGAAAAAGGCGACTTTGATAGAATTACTGACGCAGGAAAATTAGAATCAAAACCTCATGGAATTTTAATAACTAAAGAAGCTCCAAATTATAGGGAAGAAGATTAAAATGAGCCTAGACAAATTATTAGATAATAAAAATATTGTAGCAGTTGTCTGTAATCAATATGGTGATACAGGGAAAGGAAAAATAACAGATTGGATTGCCTCCAAATGGGCAGATGTAACAGCCAGAGGCACAGGAGGCAATAATGCAGGTCACACAGTTGTTGTTAATGGAAAAGAAAGAATATTCCACTTATTACCATCAGGAATTATAAACGATTCTAACAACCAGACAACTATATTAGGAAACGGAATGGTAATAGATCCAAAAGAACTATGTAAAGAATTAGATGAATTAGATTCTCAAGGAATGTCCTATAATAATCTAATGATAAGTGAAGATGCAAATATAATAATGCCTTATCATATTATAAGAGATCAAAAAGACAAATCGCAAAAAGAAGGTGGAATAGGCTCAACAGGTAAAGGAATTGGTCCAGCTTACACAGATAAAATAGCAAGAAGAGGAATAACAATGAGAGATTTAATTAGCGTAGATTCTTTAGCTAAAAAAGTAGAAGCAGCAGCACAATACTATCCAGAACAAGAGATTTACATAAATGCTAATGATGTTATCGCGCAAGTAATGCTTTACAGAGACAGATTAATACCTTTCGTAAAAGATACAGTCTCCTCAATTCACGAATTTGCTAGATCAGGCAAGAAAATTTTACTTGAAGGTGCCCAAGGTCTATTGTTAAGCATAGAACACGGAATATCTCCCTATGTAACCAGCTCTGATTGTTCTGTCAATGGAACAGCTACAGGAGTCGGTCTGCCAGCAAGCGCAATAGATCTAACTCTCGGAATAGTTAAATTTCCATTTATGACTAGAGTAGGTGGAGGTCCATTCCCAACAGAATTAGGAGGCAAAGCTTCAGAAGATTACTGTGCTGCAACAAACCATACTGATGGCTCTCCAAAATTTAGCAAACAAAGAGAATTTGAAGAAAATAATATCCCATTACATAACGTAAAAGGAAAAGTAATTTACGATAGAAATCATCCAAGAATAATGGAATTAATGAACATGGACAACGAACTTGACCAGGGAATTGGAATAAGACTAGCAGCTAGCGAGTACGGCGCAACAACAGGAAGACCAAGAAGAATAGGCTGGACAGATTTAGTTGCTCTTAAATATGCAGTAGGAATTAATGGTCCTGTTCTTGTTCTTACAAAAGCAGATTCAATTGCAGGCGCAGAGGAATTCAAACTAGCAACTTCTTATAATTTAAATGATCGTAACCATACTAACTTTAGAAGAGATGAACACTTCTTACGTAACGTAAAGTCAGAATATAAAAAATATGAAGGCTATGAAAATATAAGCAATATTGGAGATTATGACAGCCTGCCTTCAAGTCTCAAACAGGCAATTGCAGATACAGAAGAGTTTACTGGAGGTCATGTCGCAGTTGTTTCAGTCGGTCCTGACAGAGAAGATACAATAGTTAGATAAGTTAGCCTAGATATTAACTAAGGATGTGCACATATGTGGCAAATATATAATACAACTGCTGGAAACTTTACCACTATAAATAAATGATACTATTTTACCACTCTCGATAAATGATATTAATTTATATATAACCTCCTCGTCAGTAATTGAAAGAGATAAAAAAGGAGAAACATGAGACGTACAAATACTCGCTTTATCGCGACGATAATTGCGGTCTCAATGCTCGTGCTTTTAATTCTTGCAGGTCCTGCTCAATCTTTTATTCTTGGATTTTCTATTAGCGATAGTTTTCCAGTAAAAGGAGATAAAATTAATTTTATTGTCTCAGCTCATGTAGAAGAAAATGAAAAAACAAATGTTAATAATTTTACCCTTATCATTTCAGGTCCTTCTAATCTCTCATGCTCTTTTGACGTCTCTGGCACGCCTCTAGATTATTGTCCAGGAATAACTATCAAACTAGTAAAAACTCCACAATTCGGATATGGTTACGGATACGGTTATGGCTATGGCTATTTCCTTCAGGGTGAATTAGAATACAATATTTCTCTTGATTCAAAAAATCTTTCAGGCGGTATATATGATGTAAAACTTCTAGCTTATATAGATGGAAAAACAATAGAAACCTCTCACCAGCAACTCTCTGTTTTAAGTTTTGATAATACAATTGCTTGCTCAGTCCGTGCAAAAGATGGTAATATAATTTTAAGTGGAAGATCTTTAAGCGGAAAAACTAGTCTTAACCTGTTTGCTCCGCAAAATGGAGCTGTTAAAGGGCAGGGGTCAATTATAATCCAGAACAATAAAGAAAGAATAATTTACAAATTTAATGTTAACCAAGCATCTCATGTAGACAGCAAAACAATCGTCTTTAAAACAATTGGTAACCTGGTATCTAACAGACAAAAGGAATCAAAAGAAAACGCAGTGATTGTATTTAATTCAAATACAGGGACAATAGATGTTATAGGTAGCAAGCTCAACATCCAAAACATGGACATTTCATTTTCTAAATGCTAGTATATCGTTTGTTAATCTTATCAATCTTATCCTTTAACGCTTTTTTTATGTCTATATCCATTGCCTGAGCTAAAAGAAGAGTAGTTATCATAACATCCGCAAACTCTTCTTCAGTACTCTCTTTACTATGCTTTTCTAGTTTTTCTGTTCTTTGAAAAGAATTATTGGCTAAAACTTCACTGCTTAATTCACCAAATTCTTCTCCTAACTTTACAAGCCTTACAAGAACTCTTTTTTCTTCATCAGAATAGTTACCATACTTATTCCTCAGTCTCTTATCTTCTGTAGAAATGAATTCCAATAATTCATCAAAGTCCATACTTTACTCAAGGGCTTTCTGATTTAATTACTTTCCGATTAACTTACTTTTTAGTCAATCTAAATAAGACTTAATCTCCATTAAATATATAAACTAAAACGTACAACATTAGTATAGGACATATTAAATTGCACATATAAATATAAACAAAATATTTCTCAAATTTATTCCTACGAATTAGTTACAGATTAATTTAATTTTGATTTTAATAATTTTACGTCTGGATTTTTATCAAGAATTAGTAGTAAGATGAGTTTAAATAAAAGTACAATGGTATTCAATTTATGAATAAAAAAGAGGGGGTGATAGTATTTTCTTTAGTATTCATGCTTCTTAGTATAACTTTTGCTTCAGCTGCTGATGTTGCATATATTTATCAGCAAAGATTTCGCGTAGACAAAAATATAATTAAAGCATTTAATGATAAAGGAATGACTGTTGATTTGATAAATGTAAACCATATCCCAGCAAACATCTCCTCTTACAAAATTATCTTTGTCGGTGATGAAAATTTCGGTACTAAGGCAAAATTAATTCCTGTAAACACCCTCCCATCTATTGTAGTAAACCGTTATAGTATAAAACAATGGGGATTAACCAGTTGGAATGGCGCTAGTATACTTGCAGCAAATCACCCCTTAAGTGTTCAGATGAATAATAGCATAATTCAGGTTTATACTAGGGCTGATGAATCTTATAGGATGGGAATAGCTCTAAAGTATTTTTATCTGGATAACCTTTACAAAGCACCAGCTCTTACATCAGTGGCACTAACAGAAACAACTTCTTCTGGTTCAAAAATCGGAGATGTAATATCTCTTGCGAAGCCGGGAGATATGCTATATAGTAACATAATCCAGCATAGCAAACTCTGCTATTACGGCATTTCAGCAACAAACTATTGGACACCTGCTGCTCGCTCATTATTTGCAGATTGCATTGATTTTGTTTCTTCCAGCTGCAATAGCAATTCACAATGTGCTCCACCAAGCACATCAGCACCATTTTGCATGAATGGTAATTTATACAGCTCACAAACTTCATCTATGTGTATGAATCCAGGAACATCTGGCTCCCAATGTGTATCAACAAACTCAACAGTATTAATAGAAACTTGTTCATTTGGTTGTGCTGACGGTCAATGTATTCCTCCACCAATCACCTGTAACACTAATAGCGATTGTGGAACCTCTGGTTTCATAGGCTCTCCATTCTGCTCATCAAACAATGTATCAAGACAATTCCAACAATTCACATGTAACAACCCAGGAACTTCTCAAAGCTTCTGTACATCTAATATAACTAATAATACTCTTGAGATGTGTTCAGATGTTTGCTTTAACGGAGCCTGTCAGGAAATTACATGCGACCTAGACTCAGACTGCAACGATAACAATCCCATTACACTAGACCAATGCATAAACCCAGGAACTCCTGCTTCTATGTGCACAAATACACCTATTAATTGTGCATCAAACGTAGACTGCGGATTCACAGGATTCATAGGAGCAGAATTCTGCTCAGTAAATAATATAACAAAGAACTTCCAAACAGCAATATGTAATAATCCTGGAACTCTAAATTCTAGTTGCTCTCTAACAGTACAGCAGCAAACTATTACAATGTGCCAATATGCCTGCTCTTCTGGAATATGTATAAGATGTAACACAAATGCAGAATGTAATGACAATAACGCTCAAACAGAAGATATCTGCCACAATCCAGGAATGCCAATCAGCTTCTGCACAAACACACAAATAAATCCACAATCAGTCTGTGGTAATGGAATACTAGAAACAGGAGAACAATGTGACTCAGGCTCTCAAAATGGAAATGCCTGTACGCCTCAAGCAGGAGGAAGCTGTACTTATTGCAGTTCAACCTGCCACACAGTCGCAGTCCAAGGTCCCCCAGAAAACATAACTTGTAACACAAGTGCTGATTGCGGCATAAATGGAGTAATTGGTTCTCCTTTCTGCTCTGGAAATAATATCACACAAAACTTTAGATTATTCACATGCAATAACGCAGGAATGCCAATCAGCTTCTGTTCTAATTCAACAAATACACAGACAGTACAGCAGTGTATTAACTCCTGTTCAAATGGACAGTGTACTAATCCACCTCCAGTATGTAACACAAATTCAGACTGTAACGACAATAATCCTCTTACTCTAGACCAATGCATAAACCCAGGAACTTCTTCAGCTCAATGTAGAAATACACCAATTAACTGCGCCTCTAATCTAGATTGTGGAACATCTGGTTTCATAGGAAGCGAATTTTGCTCTGCTAATGATGTACTAAAGAATTTTCAGACAGCTACCTGTCACAATGCTGGCACAACCAATTCAAGTTGCTCTCTAATAGTTGAATCAAGAACAATTAATATGTGTCAATTTGCTTGCTTTAACGGAGGAGTTTGCATACGTTGTGATTCAAATTCAGACTGTAACGACAATAATCCAGGTACTCAGGATAGCTGTCACAACCCAGCCACTCTAAATAGCTTCTGCACAAATAATCCAACCACACAAAATATTACATGCACTATAGATACTGATTGTGGAGTCAGTGGATATATTGGAAACAATTTCTGCTCAGCAAACAATGTATCAAGACAATTCCAGCAATTAACCTGCCATAACGCAGGAATGCCAAACAGCTTCTGCACGTCCACTATAACTAACCAGACTATACAAATGTGTTCCCAATCTCAGATATGTTCCAATGGACAGTGTAATACTCCACCAATAACCTGCAACACAAATAGCGACTGTGGAACAAACGGTCCAATAGGCTCCCCATTCTGTTCAGCAAACAATACAATGCAACAAACTATTTCATTCACTTGTAACAATCCTGGTAATACGAACAGCTTCTGTTCTAATTCAACATCTCAACAAACAATTCAGCAATGTCAATTTGGTTGTTCTAACAATCAGTGTAACCCGGCACCAAATATAACTTGCACATCAGATTCTCAATGCAACGACAATAATCCTATTACTCTAGACCAATGCATAAACCCTGGAACACCAGCATCTATGTGCACAAATACACTTATTAATTGTGCATCAAACGCAGACTGCGGATTCACAGGTTTCATAGGAGCAGAATTCTGCTCAGTAAATAATATAACAAAGAACTTCCAAACAGCAATATGTAATAACCCTGGAACTCTAAACTCTAGTTGCTCTCTAACAGTACAGCAGCAAACTATTACAATGTGCCAATATACCTGCTCTTCTGGAATATGTATAAGATGTAACACAAATGCAGAATGTAATGACAATAACGCTCAAACAGAAGATATCTGCCACAATCCAGGAATGCCAATCAGCTTCTGCACAAACACACAAATAAATCCACAATCAATCTGTGGTAATGGAATACTAGAAACAGGAGAACAATGTGACTCAGGCTCTCAAAATGGAAATGTCTGTACGCCTCAAGCAGGAGGAAGCTGTACTTATTGCAGTTCAACCTGCCACACAGTCGCAGTCCAAGGTCCCCCATTAAATATTCCTTGTAGCTCAAATTCAGACTGCGGTGTTAACGGTTTAACAGGTCCATTATTCTGTGCAAGTAATAATATCACACAAAACTTTAGATCATTCACCTGTAACAATCCTGGAACCTCAAGCAGCTTCTGCACTTCAACTCTATCGCAACAAACAATTCAAATGTGCAGCCTATCCTGCTCAGGTGGTGCATGTATCCAATGTAACACAAATTCAGATTGTAACGATAACAACTCTACAACAATAGATGTTTGCGTAAACCCGGGAAATCAACAAAGTTTCTGTCAACATAATCAAACAACAGAATGCAATCCAGGAGAAGTAATATCTTGTGGAGGAAATAATGTTGGCCAGTGTAGATCAGGAACACAAACTTGTGATTCAACCAGTCACTTTGGTTCTTGCCAAAATTCAGTTAGTCCATCATTAGAAGTATGCGACAGCATAGATAACAACTGTAATGGACAAGTAGATGAAGGGGTATGTTCAGTTCCAACCAGCAATCAATGTAATGGAGATGCAGTATTTGTTGTCAACGACGATTTAGATTCTATAACAAAGCTAGATAAATATAATCTTAATAATATTATGGATAAAAGACCTAATAATGGCGCTAACGATGTAGTAGGCGCAGAAGGCAAGATATTTAGTACAGATGATTCAGGAGATGGAAACAATGTATACGACACAAATCTAAATCTATTGAACAGTTTTTCTCCTTCAGGAAATGATGTAAAATACTATCAAGGATATTTTTACATTACTGACCAGACAGCACAAGCAACATATAAAGTTGATTCGTTAGGAAATGTAGTTCAAACAAACTCACAAATAGGAGGAGATGATATTACAGTATGTGGTGGCTATGTATATATTACTGACGATGCTCCACAACCACATACTTGGAAATTAAGCGCAAGCGATCTTTCTGATACAGGCATAAAAGTCAATCTTGGAGGAAACGGAATAGCTTGCAACAGTCATTCAGTATATATAACTGATAGAAGCAGATTTAAAACCTGGAGATTAGATGCTTCCGACTTAAGATTAATTGACGAGGACTTTGGTGGAGGAACAGATATTATATTTTACAATAATTTTGTTTATGTAACAAATGAACAATTCCAGAGAACTTGGAAGATGAGTCAATATGATCTTTACAGCGAAGATTATGCTACAGTCGGTGGAAGAGGCCTTGTAGGAATGAATGGAGATATATATGTAACCTCTCCAACCTATCAAAAGACTTGGAGAATAAAAACATCAGATATGGAAGTCCAGAATACAAACTCACAAATAGGAGGGAACGATATAGCTGCTTGTTAAATTAAAATGAAAAAATTAAATACAGAAAGAATAGTAAAATATATTGGAGGAATAGTTTTGGGAGCAACAGCCAGTCTATATTCAGGATGTGACGGAAGAGCTTCACCAACAGGTTCTCCACCAAGTCTTTGGAATTCCACAAGTCAAGACATTCCAGAATCTAACGATGGTACAGAAGACCATTGCTACGGAGGAAACATACTTTGCTTAGACACTCACGGAGACAACAATTCCGATTATGACTTCCTCTCTCCCCTAGATGTTTTAGAAAATCCTCAAAACGGAGATTTCTCTCAACCACCTCAAAACTCTCCAGAAACAATCCCAGAAAATCAAGCACCAACTCTAAACATAACAAGAATAACAATTAGCGGTTTAGAGGAAGCTTTGGCAGATACACTAATCATTAATACAGGAGAATCACTTATGATGAAAGTTGTAGCATCCGATTCAAATGGTTACATTTCAGTCACATATCCTTGCGCTAACACAGATATCAACTTTGGCCATTATGAATTTTCAGAAGTCTTTCAGGGAGGAACAGCTACAACTCTAGATAATCCCTGTGGCTTGCTAAGCGATTCTTATCAAGGAACAATTAGATTTACATCTAATCAACCTGGATCTGCCAGATTTAATTTCTATAGTTATGATGAGAAAGGATCTATTGGAAATAAAGGTCCTTACACAGTCACAATACAACAAAGCCAACAAACTCCTCCTACACTACCCCCTTCCCAACCTATAGAACCTCCCAATGGCGATAATAGAGAAAACAATTGTGCTAGTCTAGGTTTGCCTCCAAGTGAATGTACAGGCAATTAACTATTCAGTATCTAAATCAGTAATTACACTTCTATCTCCTAAGAAGCATACATCACAGGATAATATTATTTATAAACAAAAACCTATGATATAGTTGCTGTACAAAAGGGACAAAATGAATACCCAAAACTATACTAAATTATTGATATCTATAATCTTCTTAGCAATGATGATTTTACCAGCAACAGCCTTAACAGCAAGTATAGGCAATTCACGTATGGTTCTTCGTGTATCTCCTGGAGATACAATAG
>JAUSKH010000030.1 GCA_030647095.1 Nanobdellota archaeon
TTCAAATTAGTACAGTCACAGCATATCAAATTATTAAAAAAGAGAAAGACAAACAACCAAAAAAGGTAAAAAAAATTAAAACTTAACCAATTTTATTCCAGTCTGCCTGTAGGCTTCTCTCATAGCATATTCCTTTGAAAAACCTTGTTTTATAAGCATCTCAAAAAGTATCTGAGCCTCCTTTTCTAACTGCTCTTTAGATTTAGCCTGTATCACGAGTTGAGTATATCATCAAAAATAAGCTATTATAAACACAGTATACTTTTATGAATACAAACGATAATTTAACTTATGGATTTTTAGATGAATCTCCAAATCTTCAGGATAAAGCAGCTTTCTTTTCAGTAGTTATTATTTTAAGTACCAACCCAGATGAAAAAAGTTATCGATCAATCTTTAAAAGAATTCGTAAAAATGTTCTAAAAAAGAAAGCCAAAGAGGTTCCTGAGTTAAAATTTACCAATTCTACCCAACAGGTAAGGCTAAAGGTACTCAAAGCTATTAGTAAACGATCTATTAGAATATCTGCGTATATTTTAGATAAAGCAGGGAGACGTATCCCAGATACGCCCGAAAATTATGGCATTGTAGCTGGTTTTGCAATCAGTGAGGCATTAAAAAAGCATCCTGCTATAGTTCTAACTTTTGATAAAAAGTATACTAAACCTAAAGATCAAGAAGAGGTTGAAAAAACAACATTGAAGGTTGTGGCTAAAGTTTCAAAGAAAGGTGTGCTGCAGTTTAAAGAGCATGGCGATAGTAAAACAAATAGCATACTTCAAATGGCAGATTATGTGGCCGGAGCAGTTAGTTATAAATATAATCTGAATGATGAAAGTTACTGGGAGTTAATAAAAGATTTAATTGAACAAGAAAGTAAAGAATCCTGGGTAGATATTAAAGCAATTTATAAGCAATAAAAAAGGGACCCCGCACTCGCAGTTCCCTTCTATATAGAATAGTCAATCCCTGGGCTCCGATTCTCACCGCCTCTTGCGAGGGTAAACCCCGATGGGTTCACTTTGCACGGAGTAAGACCGCTATTGCTGGACTAGAGATTCCAGGACTTACTCGACTACTCTGAATGCATTATATTACACTTGGTCAAATCTTACAATAGTCAAATTTTTCGTAAACACTCTATTCGTCTTCTATTAAAGGCATTTTTCTGACAATTTCTTCTATTTGCTTAACTACCTTATCAGCGAAATCATCCAGATATTGATAATCCTTAAGTATTACTTTGGTTACTCCTCTTTTTTGAGCTTCTACATTCCATTCTGGTACAGAAGATATGGAGATAACTTTATCAGTACCAAATCTTTCAAGATCAAGTACATGGAAAGATCCAGCCAGCTTGCAATCCCTGTCTAATAAAATAATGTCAAATTTTGCCTTGGGGTTGTTATTAATATAATTCTCAACCTGTAAATAATCCGTTAAAACCACCAGAGAAAAATAGAAAGGCTGATCCTCTTCAAGCTTTGCAAGCCTACTAAGGATTTTAGATAGCGTTTTAAGGTCATCCTCTAAAATTAAGATAGTTTTTGCAATTATCATCTGATTAAATTTGTTATTCTGGTAACTCCTCTAACTTATGTTCAAGTGATTCAAGGGTTGAAAGAAGTGGGTTATCCCAGGTTTCTTTGGCCATTTTAATAACTTCCTTCTCAAACCACACTTTTTTATCTTTTCCCCGATTAAACTTTTTCCAAAGAGTAGGTCCTTCTTTTTCATACTGCGCAAAAAAAGAATAGAGATTGGAGATCTTATCAGCAACACTTACAGCAATCGCTTTCTCTCCTCCTAACCGAACCGATTCTACATACTTAGCTTTTTTAAGTTCCCAATCTTTTTTATCAGATAAAGCCTCATCATTAGAAACAGCTTTGACTATCCTTAAAACTTCATCCCCACATACATCTTTAATCTTATCCTCCTTACAAGATGTGTCTTCCAAGAGATCATGACAGAAGCCTGCTGCAATAACTTCATTGGGAAATTTATTTTTCCAAAGTATATGTGCAACCTCCAACGGATGTTCAAGATATGGATGATCATCGCCCTTTCGTATTTGACCAGAATGATATTCCAGTGCTAAAAACAGAGCTGCGGGTATAACTGGATCAATAAGCAAAGTACTTGCTCTAAACAATTCTTTTCCGCCTGAAATAACTACAAATTCAAAACCACCGTCTTCTGCTTCATCAAGCCATTGTTTGTACGAAGTAATTTTAGGGTTTTCTGCTTGAAATCCACCAATAGCCAACTTAACTAAAGATACAACGTCATCACTTTCCTCAAGGATTGTGTATTTTTCATCATCAAAAATATCAGCCAGAATATATGTATCCATAACATCAATTTTTACCAGGGTATAAAGTGGTTTATTCATATTTTCAAAATTACTTTGCTTTCTTTTTAGACTTTTTTATTAAAACTTTCCTTTGATATCTACCATAGACTGGACCAGCTTATTTAACCATGTTTGTATCAACCCAAGTATATTCTTATTTAAACCAAATGTCTTTTTAAAACTACTGTTTGCAGATTGTTCTATCCCGTAAAGAATTAACCCTGAAGCTGTAGCAAAAGCTGGGGAATCTATCTCCTCTGATAGACCGCTAAAGCCTTCTACCTTACCTACCCGTGCAGAAAACCCTAGAATTGGTTTTGATTGTTCAATTATTCCAGCAGTTAAAGCTCCTCCACCACACATTACAACTCCAAATGGAACTATACCTCCAAATCCACTCTTTTTAATCTCTTTTTTAACCAATTCAAGTATCTCTCTTATTCTTGCCCTCATGATAGTGTCCCTGGTGTATTTAACTGATATTTTATCCGTTTCCTCTGATAAACCTAACTCTTTAAGTTCAAGTTCATCTTCTTTTTTGTCTTTATTTAAGGTTGGTTCATACTTATAATCCGTCAATTTATGTTTTATCCGCTCAGCTGATTCCAGGGAAACTTTTAAACCTACAGCTATATCATTTGTCACAAACCTTGCTCCAATAGGTATAACAGAGGAATAGATTAAAGCATTTTCAAAAAATACCGTCATTGCCGTTGTTTCATACCCTATATCTATTAGGACTACTCCTAGCTCTTTTTCCGTTTCAGTCAATACAGCCTTGGATGAAGCTATGCCTGAAAAAACTATTTCTTCAATATCTACCCCGACCTTGTTAAAACATTTGACCAGATTGCTTATAGCAACTGTTGCTCCGGTGATAATATGAGTTTCTACTTCCAGTCTTGTCCCGGACATTCCAAGGGGATTTTTAATACCTTCTTGTCCGTCTATGCTATATGCAATGGGTATAGCATGAAGTATCTCTTTTTGAGACAAAGAAACAGCTCTGGCAATCTCATTTAACCTTGCCAAGTCTTTTGAATCAATATCTGATTCCTTTCCGGCTACGGCAACTACAGCGTGGGTATTAGTGCTTGCTATATGAGTTCCACCGATTGATACATAAGCTGAGGATATGGAGATTCCAGCCATTCGCTCTGCACCATCCAGACTTTCGGTAATAGCCTGAGTAACACCCTCAAAATCCACAATTTGTCCCTTTTTAATACCTTTAGAGGGAACGGACGCCGCACCGATTAAATTTATCCTATTATTTTGTCCTATCGAAACTATTAAAGTAACTATCTTAGAGGAGCCTAAATCTAAGCTGCATAAAATTCTGTCTTTTCCGTCTGGCATGGGTTTTCATTATAGCTTAATCTTTTTCAACTTTTGATTAATTTTTAATTTTTATGTTATCTAAGGATTGTTTTGCTCCATCATAAATCATACGGATTACAAAGGTTAAACGCTGTTGTGCTTCTTTATTAAGTTCATCTTGCTTGAATCCAAGGCGATCACATAGGGTGAACATAAGAAAGTTGGGGATAATATCTTTTTTCCAAGCTTCATCAGAAAATAATCGGTTCAAAGCTCTCGCAACGCACTTCGGATCAAGGCTCTCTTTGTGAAATTGATCAAATAGATCAGCTCTCGTCTTATAGACACGAGCAAGATACACTCTGTCAAATGCTTTCTCCTTTGATTTACCAGCGGTGCTAGAACGAGCAATTGCTTGATTATAATCTTCCGACTCCTCCCAAATATCGTTCCGTTTATTTTCTTCTAAATAATTCTTTGTAAAAACGCTTTGAGCAACTGCGAGCTTGTCTCCAAACTTATGCAACCACGCAAGTGCGAACAACTCAAATTGTAGGAGCCTTATTTCGGCGACAAAATACTTAGGATCAACATCAAAATCAGAATCTACTTCTTCGATCGAACGCAGTGATGTGTCATAGAAGACATCACTAACATCAACTCCCTCAATAACTGGGTTTAGATAATTTTTTTCATAGAAATCGCGGCAAAAATTCTCGAGATTAACTTCTTGTTTTTTACTAAAAATACCCATATGTTTTTTTAATTTTCTTCAAATAAGGATTTTTGCTTAGGATCATTAATTAATTTTTTAACTGCTTCTTGTTGTTGTTCAGGCGATAAATTCTGATCCATAAAGATTTCTTCCATTTGCTCTTGTTTTTCCCACAATCGCTTAGAAACGAAGTAATATTTCAATTCTCCTTTTTCATAATTTGCTGTAGCATAAGCATAATCTTTTTCATCAACAAACTTCTTTATGACATCATCGGATAACTCCCACCAAGTTTCTTTAATGCCATCCCATGGGCCTTTAATAAGAACCCTATATACTCTTTTTGCTCCACCTTTCTTCAGCAACTCTTTTATTTGTTCCGGTGGCAACCATTTCTCTTTAAGATTTCCATCTTCGTCATAATATCGGATAGTTCCATCTGGTTTATTCTCCTCCGACTCAGTCACATAATTATTTAAGCCACTCAGATCTTCATCAAAAGGTATATCACCCTCAACCAACTCAACATCGTCTGTGACTATCACTCTCTTCCATGTTCCAGCAAATTGCATAACAAGAGTATGTGTTACCATTTCAATAATGATCGGATCAAAATATCCTGTCTTTTTTCCATTCAATTTTACTTCGATACTGTCAATATTCTTTCCTAGCCACCTATAAAGAAGTAAAACAGGAATAGTATTTATTGGATTACCATACTGTTCTATATTATTAAGGCTTTTTTGGAATGCATTAGAATATTTTTCTACTTCGTGAACTGCATATTCACCCCAATCTTCTGTGTCTGCAAGAGATTTTAAAACCCACTTTTCAATTCTCTCGGCTTGGTCTTTTGGAAAAAGATTCTTAAGGGCTTGTAAATCTTGAGCAATTACAGCTAATGCTAAATCATAACTCGCCACCATATCCTCCTCTGTGACAATAAACCTTTCTTTGAAGGTATCTTCTAGACTTTTTTTAATGCTTGGCCAAGCATCCTGAGCCTCTTTTGTAAGGTACAGAATAAAAAGAGAGGCTACTTCTTGTTCTGTTATTTGTTTTTTTGTATTGCCCATAAGTTTTTTAATTTTACCACTAACCCCCTCAACATTTAATGTTATTCATAAAACCATAAGTAGTCTGGGTTTTCTACCTCTTTAATTTCAGGATCCCAAAGTCTCCATTTTCCGTCAATGTTTTTAACATCCCAGTAACCATCAAAATACTTATAAACAATCTCATCATCAACCATATCTTTAGTTGAGAGCTTAATTGTTACACGATCCTTTACCTTTTTATCATCTTCAATTTTAATTACTGTTGTATCAAGCAGGGATGCATAGCCTCCCTTCCAGTAATCAAAACCATGTCCTTCCATGAAATTATCTGATAAAAGCTCAAATGCTTTATCCAGCTTCCTAACTTTAAGATAATTATAGAAGGTGGCTACTGCAAACTCTCCACTGGTAGTATCATCAAATGTAATTCTTTTAATATCCTTAAGAGAATCCTTAGTTGTAGCCATCTCAAGCCATTTCTGCTTAATAGAATCAGCAGAGATTGCTAAACCTAAACCAGATAAGCCTGCAGTATTGATTCCTTCTACCTCACCGCAAATATTGACCATTGGTCCTCCGCTGACTCCTGGAGTTAAAGTAATATCCGTCTGGAGATATTCAACACCAACATCTTTTGATCTTCGTCTGGCGGATAAGGACCCTTTGTTTACAGAAGATTC
>JAUSKH010000034.1 GCA_030647095.1 Nanobdellota archaeon
ATAGAAATCCTCAAAGCTAACAAGAATTATGAGTTATATACAGAAGCAAAAATCGTAACAACAAAACTAAATCTTTTTGAATTATATAGTGCAATTTTAAGGGAGAAAGGTGAGGATGAAGCCAAGAAAGTCTTAGAATTATATTATCCTTTTGTAGTTGATTTTAATAAACAAACAATAGAAGAATCTGCAAAGCTCAAAAATAAAATTAATAAAAGAGACGTTTCAATGACGGATTGTATTGGATATACAGTAGCAAAACAGTTAGGGATAAAATTTTTGACTGGTGATTCTGCTTTTCAGGATTTAGAGAATGTAGAATTTGTTAAATAATATATAAATATGCGCCCATTTTTGTTCCATAATTTAATTATAGGTTAAGAAACTACAATAATCCATATATACTCCTACTCTTATTATTTTATAATGACTTATACAATCGTAGAACATAGTGTTAAAGAACATAAATATCATACTATACAAGATAATCTAACTTCACAAGAAATAGCTAGATTTATTTGTGAGATTCAG
Organism: Nanobdellota archaeon; assembly: GCA_030647095.1. Classification (GTDB taxonomy): domain Archaea; phylum Nanobdellota; class Nanobdellia; order Pacearchaeales; family GW2011-AR1; genus UBA73. Next base: position 532 of record JAUSKH010000034.1, read on the forward strand.
GAGTCAGAAAAATATTGCCTAGGACAATATGGGCATGTGTTCATAGAACACATTGATACTGTTATAGGATATATTGGAGATGATAGACTTGACTTAGTTGACAGTCACGAGAGATCTTTTCACTCACATCAAAACTCTTTGATAGATATACTTTCTAAATGTTTGATTTAAATACAGAGTTATTAATACACGTGAGAAATCTCTAGCTTTTAAGCTGGAGTCTGCTGTAGATTTCTCGCGGTTCTCCCCAAACCAAGACAAACCCGAAGGGTTTGGTGATATTATAAATTATAGGACACTTTGGGGCTAGAAATTATAAATATAATTAATTTTTCTTAATGCTTGATTTTACTTTCGTAGATTCGTTTTTTCCCAAAGTTTTGCTTAAAGCTGTTTTTTCTTCTTCTATTTTTTCCTCTAGCTCGTTAAGCTTTTTAATCTCCTCTTCTGCTTCCTTCTTTGTTGGTGGAGCCCTTTTTGCTCCTGTCGAGGGATCTGCGGCTTGTCCTTGCATTTGCTTAAGAGTTGCAGCAGGGATTTTTTTTATTATGTCTAACATAGATATTCTTTCTATTTTTAAAACTGTTTTTGATTCATCTTCAACATGGGATTTTAATAATTCCATGCCTGAAAGTATACAACTTAAATCCCAGATTGTCTTACCCTCCACTGATTGAATGATGGCTATCATTTTTACTATGTCTTCTGACATGCTTCTGTTACGCATTTCATCTTTTATTATTCCTGGCAGGGCATCAAGGTCAATTTTTGTATTGCCTTTTAGTTTTTCTGGAATTTTAGAAGTAGACCCATCGAGTATCTGCAGTGAAATACCTTTGCTTAGAGTGAACGCTGCTATTTTTTTAGTTGAAGGGATGTAATAATCAATTTGATGAATATTATTTCCGGTTTCAAAATCAACAACAAAAAATCCTGCTATTAAGTATGAATCAGAATATTTTGTTTTGAATTCCTTATACTCACCTGATTTTTCAATTCTTTCTAAATAACTATTTATTAACATTGTTTATATTAAAAACTAGGGGATTTATATTCTTTTCTCTATTTTATCTGTTACTTCTTTGATAAAATCAGCGATTTTTACGCTAAATACTGGTTTTTTGCCACGCTCCCTTACAGCTAAAGTATTATTTGCTTCTTCTTTGTCTCCTATTACTATAATGTAAGGTATTTTCATTAATTCTGCATTCCTTACTTTGTCGCTTACTGTAGTTGATTCAAAATCCGTTTCTACTCTTATATTTGGGATATTTTCTTTTATTTGTTTTAAAATTTTTTCAGCAGCTTTAGTGTTTCTATCTGTAAAGTTAATTACACGAACTTGTACTGGAGAAAGCCATAATGGAAGAGCTCCATTTAGGTGTTCAAGAAGAACTCCTATGAATCTTTCCATGGAGCCGTATACAGTTCTATGTAAAACAATAGGTGTGTACTGCTTGTTATCCTTCCCTGTATATTCTAATTCAAATCGCTTTGGAGTATTGAAATCAAGTTGAAGAGTTGAACACTGCCATTCTCTATTAAGTGAATCTCTTATTTGAACATCTAAACTGGGACCGTAAAACTTTGCTTCGCCTTGCATTGTTTGGAATTTAATTTTTAATTTTTTAAGGGCGTTTGCGAGAGCGTCTTCTGCTGAGATCCATAGTTTATCATCTCCTAAATATTTTTCTTTTTTATCTTCGCTTCTTACGCTTAATGTGAATGTATATTTGAAACCAAATTGGTCTAGCATCTTTTTAAATAAATTAATTACATTTGTGATTTCATCTTCTAATTGCTCTTCTACACAGAAAATATGTGCATCATCCTGCGTTATTCGAATTACTCTAAATAGACCAGAGAGAACGCCAGATAGTTCTTTTCTGTGTACAACTCCAACTTCTCCAAAACGCAATGGAAGATCTTTGTAGCTTCTTGTTTTTGTTCTATAAACTAACATTGCCCCTGGACAGTTCATTGGCTTGAAAGCGAAATTCCTATCTTCATAATCTGTTAAAAACAGATTTTCTTGATAAAGCTTCCAGTGCCCAGAAACCTTCCATACTTTATTATCTAGTATTTGTGGAGTAGAAATCTCCTGATATTCCGCTTCTGAATGGACCTCGCGCCAGAATTTTACTAGCTCATTGAATATAACTAAACCATTATTATGCCAAAATGGCTGTCCAGGAGCTGCCTCGTTAAAACTGAATAAATCTAATTTTTGCCCAAGAATTCGGTGATCATTTTCTTTTAACTTTGAAGTATCTAGTTTTGATCTGGAAATTTCTCTTAGTAACTGGGAAGGATTCTCTTCTTTTTCTTCTTTGACAGCTTTGCTTTTTGCTTCTGATTTTGCGTCTACGGTTCTTTCTGTTCGTTTACCAAATTCTTTTGCTAATTCTGAGAGAGGATGACCTTTTACTTTAAGCTCAAATTCTTTGTAATAACCAAATGGGGCTCGTATAACGTTGTAACCTTCTTTTCGAAGTGTATGTTCTGCTTCCACCATGTATTCCAGAGCTGTTTGAGGATCTGATAAGTTTGAGGAGAGATGGGCGTATGGATAAAGAACAAGATTCTTTGTTTTAACGTCTGAAGCTGTTTTCTTTACAGCTTCCAGCATTTCTTTTACGCTTTGATCGTTGTCACCTTTTTCAACTGCTGTTAAGACAACGAGAGCTTCTTTTATGTGTTGTTCCTCTTTGTTTTTTAGTTCTTCGGCTTTTGTGATAGCTTTCTTCAAAGGCTTGAATTTTATGTAATCGCAATGGAGTGTAATTATTTTCATAAATTGAATAAAAGAATATAATATTTAAAGGTGTTGATATAAAAATTGATTAAAGTGAATCGGCGAATTATGTTGCCCTATCATAATTTTCTTTTGCATTAGCTCTTAATGTTTCGAAAGCCTCATGATATTGCTTTCTAGCTTCAATTAAGCTTCCGGATTCTAAATAACCATCTCTACAAGCAGTCTTTAATTCCAAGAGGACCATTTCTTCTATAGTTGTTAATTGTTTTGTCCTTGATTCGAGCCATCTATCTGATTTTATTACTCTGTGACTAGCATCCGCAATACAGTCTATTTCAGGATCAGCATTCATGTCCAGAGTTGTATGCTCTTCTATAAGTTCTGTTAAATATTTATCTGTGTCAACTTGCAGCTTTGGCATGTTTTTGATTGGTAAAGAGAGATATTTAAACTTTTCATCATAAAATTCAATAAGAAGAGTAGTGAAAATATTATGCTCTTTCTAAAAAAAGAGGCAAAGGTTTAAATAGATATTTAGCACTTATTTTATGTATTAGGTAGAAGGTTGTTATTATTAATCATCATATTCACTTAAAAACGCAGAAAAGCTTCTTTCTACTAATAAAATAATATAGTAAAATAAATAACAAAGAAATAGAAAAATGGCAAAAGTAAGTCCAGTATCAATAAAATATATGATTTATGCTTCGTTTAAATCGGAAGGGCCTCTAGAGAAGCCAGATGTAATCGGAGCAATTTTTGGACAGACAGAAGGACTTTTAGGAAGCGACTTAGAAATGAGAGAGCTACAAAAGGAAGGAAAGATTGGCAGAATTGAGGTAGACTTAGAAGTGGTTGATGGAAAAAGTGTAGGAGTTATTCAGGTACCTAGCGCTTTGGATAAGTCTGAAACTACACTTATTGCGGCTGCACTTGAAACTATTGATAGAATAGGACCTACTGAAGCTTCTATAGAAATTACAAAAATAGAAGATGTAAGAGGAACAAAGAGAGAGTATATTATTGAAAGGGCTAGGAAATTATTAGATAATTTAGATGGGGAAGGAAGCTCAAAAGAACTAGCTCAGTCTCTTAAAGAGGAATCAAGAGTTTTGAGAATACAAGAGTATGGTGAGAGTAAAATACCTATTGGGGATATTTCAGGACCAGAACTTATTGTTGTTGAGGGTAGAGCAGATGTTGTAAATCTTCTTAGAAATAGAGTAAGTAATGTTGCAGGCATGAATGGTACAAAATTGCCTCCAGAAATAAAAGAACTTGGGGAAGAGAAAGAATTAACTTTATTTATTGATGGAGACAGAGGAGGCAAACTTATCGCTAACAATGTAATAAATAACGCGCGAATAGCGTTTGTTGCAGTTGCCCCGGATGGAAAGGAAGTCGAGGAATTGACTGGAAAAGAGATATTGATTGCTCTTAGAAGGAGAATGTCAGTTAGAGAGTTTTTATCAAGAGGCGGAAAGGATCAGGGAGATTTTAATGAAGTTTCAAATGTTAAAGAAGATAATGTGAAGCCTGAAGAAGCAAATAGTGAAACTAAAGATAAATTGAGAGGAATATATGAAAAAATTAGAGGGACTAGAGCAGCATTATTATTAGACAATAATTTTGATGTTATAAGAAAGGTTGGGCTTAAAGAAATTCCAAAAAGTATAAGAGGCTCAAGACAAAAAGTATTCGCTGTTGTAATGGAAGGAACAGCAACTACACCAATTATAAGTGTTTGTGATGAAAATGGAATTTCTTATTTAGCGGCGACTAATTTCTCCAGTGCTGAAAATGCTAAAGTTCATTTGATTAGTCTGTAGGATAGTTGATAAGCATTATATAAATTATTATAAACATTTAACTTATATAACTTAATGCCAGATAATTTTGAGACTTTATTCCAGATACGCAAGCCTATAATAGGTATGATTCATTTATCTGGAAATACTCCTTCTGATAAAGTCAAAAGAGCTTTAGAAGAATTAACTGTCTATCAGGAAGAGGGAGTAGACGGGGCGATTATTGAAGATTATCATGGAAGTGTTGACGATGTATATGGAACATTAAAAGAAAGTTCAACTAGAGGATTTAAAATAGTTAGAGGAGTAAATTTGTTAAGAAATCCTTATTCTTCATTTAGACTTGCTTCTGAATTTGGTGCTAAATTCATACAATTTGATTCTGTTCAAACTCCTAATTTGAATCTTGGATTGTATAATCAATTAAGAGTAGAATATCCTACTATTGCTGTTTTGGGAGGTGTTGGTTTTAAATATACAAAACCTATTGAGAATACTTTAGAAACTGATTTGAAAGAAGGTAGAGAAAAGTGTGAGGCGATTGTTACGACTGGAAGCGGGACTGGAATAGAAACGCCTATAGAGAAACTAAGAGAATTCAAAAGATTACTTGGTGACTTTCCACTGATTGTTGGAGCAGGAGTTGATTTGCGGAATGTTTCAGAACAACTAAGAAATACGGATGGAGCAGTTATAGGTAGTTACTTCAAACCAGATAGGTATACATATCTACCAGTTGATAGAAATAGAGTTAGAAATTTAATGAAAATTGTTAAGGAAGTTAGAAGTATTTAATGTTTGATTTATTCTTTAGCAGATTTCCAGAGATATTCAAAATAATTCTTATATGACTCATAAACGGACTTATGTTCTATTAACACTCCTAGAGGACTATCAACCCACATGATTATAGCAATTACAATTATTCTAGGCATAGATATTTCTAAAGACATGATCGAATTAGCTAATAAGAATAAAGAAGAAAAAGCGAGAGAATTTGTAAGAAATACAGGAGACCTTGATGGTTATAATAAAAGAACTTGGTTTGGGGAGGGTAATGCTTATAATCTAGTCAATTTGGTTGGTGGAAAAGAAAGTGCTGATTATATTATTTGTAGAAATGTTCTTCATAGATTAAGAGAGCCAGAAAAGGCACTTGAACAAATGCTTTCAGTTTTAAAGACTGGAGGAAAGTTATATATTAGGGATTTAAGACGAGACGCTTGTTGGAATACAGTTGTTAATAGAATAGGGGAGCAAAGATGGGAGAAACCTATTCTAGTTAGGGATTATATTGATGCTATGGCTTCTATGCTTACTAAAGAAGAATTGGTAGATACTTTGGTATCCCTTGGTATAAATGAGTATGAAATCTCTGATGGAGATTATAGAAGTAGGAATGAGAGTTTATTAGAAAAGAGTATTAAGGAATATGAAAGAGAAACAGAATATGTTTGCGTGATTAGTAAACAATTAACTTTTCTAATAAACAAAAGATTTATATATCTATAAGTTATATATTTATATCTAATATGTATATAAAATGGTAAAACAAATGTTTAAAATGAAAAAGGAAAATATGGTTCACTCACCTACATTGAATACTGTGATGATGGTAGAATCAATATTAAAAGATGCTCAAGAAGTGATAACTCTTGCAGAATTGAAAAGAAGACTTCCTAAAAAAGTGATGCACCAAACTCTTTTACAAATTCTTGATTATTTGCAGTTGAGTGGTAAGATAATTATTGGAACAAAAGGAATTTTGTGGATTTTTACTGACAGAAAAGAGCTAGACAGACTGATTAATAAGGGCATAGAAGTATGAAACCCGGGAGGGTAATTCTAATAGGTGAAGCTGATAAAGCTTTCAAAAGGCTAAATTAACTTGTTGGCGAACAATTAAAAGATGGAAAAGAAAATAAGAACACTTCTGAAATGCAATTATTAAAATCTATAAAGCAAAAAATTGAGTTTATAAAAGTTAATCCGTTTTATGGAGATTCTATTGCTAAGAAGTTGATTCCTAAAGAGTATGGAGTAACAAATCTTTTTAGAGTTGAATTAAGCAAATTCTGGAGGATACTTTATACTGTTAAAGGAGATCAAGTTGAGGTTATTTGTTTTATCCTTGATATTTTATCGCATCCGGAATATAATAAAAAATTTGGTTATAGAAAGAAATGATATTTAATTTGATAAGAACATTATAGATAAGATTAAAAATTAGTTCTTTATAAGTATTTTATGAATAAACAAGTTTATACTGATTTTGTAGAAGATTTTCATAAAGTGTTGCAGCAAGAGCATCCTGATGTTTGTTTTTATGTGTACGGCTCTTTTGCAAAGAGAGAACATGACCCTAGAAAGGGAAGTGATATAGATGGAGGATTAATTTTGGATTCTCAGGTTGTTAGTGATAAAGATAAGGTGCTTGATATTTCAAGAGTTCTGACGAGATGTCTATCTGTTAGTAGAGTGCCGATTGACCTTAATCTTACTGACAATGAAACAAATATGGATGGAAGATTTTTGTCTTACACTGAAGATTATACAGATTACTTAAAAAAATCAGCTATAGTCTATTCTGAGAAAAACTATATAGATAAAATGAATGGATTGGATTATAAGTCAGGTAGTCTTTATAGTGCTGCACATAATTTAAGAAAAGTAAGAAATTCCGTGTTAGAATCTATATATAATTTATCTTACAGACCTGATGAGTTCGTTAAAGGATTAAAAGATTCATTAGCAAAGGCTGTGAAATTCCCGAAAAACCTTTTATGGCTTAGCGGTAGGGATGAGATAATTACCTTGCCTGATGAAATGAGAAATGAAATCAGGAATATATTACCTGAATTTGATATTTCGCTCTTGGAAGAGCTTGATGAGGCTAGATGTATAGAGGAAGATGGTAATATATTGGATAATCCTGTGAAGAGTCTTGAATTATATGTAAAAAGCTTGCAGGCAATTGAAGAATTGATTGAATCTTATATCGATAGATTTCCTAAAACTAACGAAAGAGAAGCAAGAGGGAATTGATTAAATTTAAATATAAACGCAACGCACTATGAAGATGAAAAAGAGGGAATTTAGCAAAGGCAAGGCTACATTGTTCTTATTATTGGCTGCTGCATTTATAGTTGCTGCATTCTTTTTGAGCATATTTTATGCGAGTTCGTGTAATACATTTGAATGTTTCCAGGAGGCTATGAGAAAATGTACAAAGACTACTTATATAAATGATGAACCAGAAGCAACTTGGAAATATACGATTGAGGGTGTATCTGGAGGCAAATGTGTTATTCAACTTGAATTGCTCCAGGCTAAAGAAGGTGAATTAGAATTGGATAAATTAAAAGGATACAGTATGGAATGTGCTTATCCTAGAGGAATTGCTACCTATCCTGAAAAAGATCTCACTATGTGTCATGGTAGACTAAAAGAAGAGATGCAGAATATTATTATCAAGAAACTGCATAATTATATTCTAGATAATCTGGAAAAAATAGATACTAAATTAAAAGAGCCTATCCAGAATTATTCTTATTCTTTGAGATAATTTTATATATAAACCTTTTGTAAGTTGATTATGGCTACAATACAAGATTTTGAAAAGTTAGACATAAGAGTAGGTAAGATTGTTGAGATTGAAGATTTCCCAGAAGCGAAGAAACCTTCTTATAAGTTACAGATAGACCTAGGCAATGATATAGGTATTAAGAAATCTTGTGCTCAATTGGTTAGTAATTATAAAAAATCTGACTTAAAAGATAAATTAGTTCTTTGTGTAGTTAACTTTCCTCCTAGGCAGATAGGACCTGCAACTTCTGAAGTTTTAACCTTGGAAGTCCCAGATAAAAATGGAAATTGTGTGCTTATAGAGCCTGAGATGGAAGTTTCAGTTGGTGGTAAGCTATATTGAATAGTTTCAATTGTTCTTCTTTTTTTTAACATTCTGGTAGCAGATGTAGTATATATTATTGGAGCAATAGCAAGTATTGTTTTCACTTTAAAACAATACAAATCATTTAAAGAACAACAGATAATATCAAAAGCAGGAATGATCTGGCAAACAGTTATTACTTGTGCATTTGTTATAGTGGGGTTAATTATTATCCTAATAGTAAACTTCTTTTGGCTAGTTTCATAAAATGGATGAACAAGTTCAATTAGCAATATACGGAATAAATAAAACAGTTAAAACTGAAAGACCAGGAATTTTGGGTGTTGGAGCAATCGCTGATATCGAGAATACAGTTATTATTACTGATAAAAGAATACTTTTTATAGCAGTTCCTGTTTATGGTGAGGGAATGTCTCTTGGTGGGCAGGATATTTCTGGTTGGCAATCAATCCTAAATAAAAAGGGGATAGAAAATAAAGGTCTGGATATGATAAAAAGTATGACTCCTCAGCAAATTTTGAAATCAAACTCAGCAAATTTTGAAATTCCTTTTGAATATATAAAAGAGGTTAAGTTTGGTTGGTTCGGAACAGTTAAGATAATTGATATCGAAGGTAGAAAGTATCAGTATACATTAAGGAAGGAAGACAGGAATAAACTTAAATTAGCTTTACAAAATTATTTACCAGATAAAATTAAATAATTGGTAAATTCATTGTTTATATAATAATTTTAGAACAGATATTAGATATATAAATCAGTATAGAAATGAATTTATAGTCAAAATATGATTAAAAAACATGACTATTCAACATACATTTGAGAATCATAGCGAAATCTGCTATGGGTCAGATCAAGAGACAAAGTATTATACTGAAGCACTCGATAATATTGCTAGAATTATAACAAAGTTTACTAACGGGATAGATGAATTTTTGAAGGCGAGTGGTGGGTATATAATTAAGGAACGTTATTGTCCTGCTTCGGAGAAATTATATTATTCTTCTGGGACATTAGTTTATGTATTACATAATTCTTCTTTTATACCTTGTAAAGGAGATACAGGTGTCAATGCAGGCAATATAAAGTATGATTGTAGAATAGATTTGCTTTCTGAAAGTAGTGAGAATAATAGTAAACTTTCTAGAATGCTTACTGAATTATTTGGTAATGAAGGAATTGAGAAAGATATTGGGAATAAAGAGAAGATTAATTTATGGGCTGAACGGAAGAATTAATAATCATCATTCCTAGTGTGTGTAATGACAATTACATTTGGACCTGCTGGTTTAGGGCCAGTGAAGACAGCTGAAGAGGTTCTTGAAAAGTATCATAAACTGGGTTTGAAAGCGTGCGAGATAGCTTTTACTTATAGTGTTTATATAAAAGCAGGAGATGCTGAAAGAATAGGTAAAAAGGCTAAGGAATTAGGAATTGAGCTAAGTATACATGCACCTTATTTTGTAAATCTTAATTCAAGTGAGAAAATTAAGAGGGAAGCTACTAAGAAGAGAATATTAGACTGTTGTTCTATAGGGGAACTTTTAGGAGTTAAAGTAGTTGTTTTTCATCCTGGTTACTATGGAGATAATAAAGAAGGTGCTTACAGTAATATCAAAAAAGGTATTTTAGAAATACTGGAAGAAATAAAGAAGAAAGGTTGGAAGATAAAAATAGCGCCAGAAACAATGGGAAAGGTAAATGTTTTTGGAAGCGTTGAAGAAATTTCTTCGCTTGTAAAAGATACTGGATGTGCTTTCTGCATTGATTTTGCACATATACTTGCTAGGGATAAGAAAGTAGACTATGAAAAAGTAAAAAGGTTATTTCCTCAGGAAGAATGGCATGTGCACTTTTCAGGAATTGTTTATGGTGAGAAAGGAGAGAAGAATCACAAGACTACTGAAAAGAAAGAATGGGAAGAATTGCTAAAGAATCTTCCTAAGAATAAGAAGATTAGGATTATTAATGAGTCTCCTACACTTGTAGAAGATAGTGTTGAGGGTCTAGGAATTGCGAAGAAATTAGGATTTTCTTGACAGTTTATAGTTTTTCTTCTAAAGACTTTCTTCTTTCTGCTAAAGGGACGTAACCTACGCAGAAATCGGTTGTGTGTCTCTCGCACATTAAGAAAGTATAGGAGTCTTCTCTTATATTTGCGAGAACTTCTGGAGTAATGTGCGGAATAGTGCTCTTAAGCCATTTCCTCATTCCACAAAAACTAAAAATATTTCCACCACCTCTTGTTAGTATTTTGTAATCTTTCATGGTGATATGTGAGTATTGGTCTTTATATTTTTCATAAAAATGCTGAGCTATCCTTTCTCTTACTTTTCTCTGGGTTCTTTCATTTTGATCGTCGTACATATTGTTTAGAGTTTATAAGTTACTTTTAAAGCTATCTGTATTTTGTAGATGTTTGCTTATTTCCTCGCTTATTATTACATAAGGTGGAAAGCCCCACTCGATTCAATATTTTACTTACACACATTGCAGATAAGTCTGCCGTGTTGGCTAGTTCTACTAACGGAATTTTAATTCCTTCATAGGTTGATTTTTCGTATAAATTGAATAATTCAATATATTTATCAAACCTAGAAAGAGTTCTTCGTGAGTCTGTTAATCTTATATACTGTATGGTTCTTTCGTAAGCCCATCCTGCTTCGTGTGCTTTTTTGTTCACAAGACCCTCTAATATTGAAACAATTTCTCCAAGAACTTCTCTTTTATTCTCTTCTTTAGCTTCTTTTACTCTTTTACTTCCTATCCAAGTATCATACTGACTACTATGTTTAATATATGAAAGAGCGTTTCCCCTGGGAGAACGATAATCTGGGTTTAGGGCTATGCCTATTTCTTCTAATCTTGCGCCTTGTTTTATTAACTTATCTGCTTCAATGCTTATTTCTTTGTAATTGCGTTTGCGCTTTTTATTTAGATTGCTCATTTAGTGGTTTTACTAGCGACCCTAAATTGCATTAGGGTTTTATCTTTATCAGGAAATTTTGAGTTGCTTACCAGATTGTAAAGCTGTTGTGCCCAAGATTTGTCTGAAGGATGATTACGTGATAAGGAAGTGTACGCAGTACATAAGTTGGCTTGAAGATCTGGGTGATTAACTATCTCTGGGTGATGTGAAAGCAAATTATGGATTTCATAGCAGTCGTGTTTCCTTGTAGCCTCTCTAAATCTTCTCACATATTGTGGTTGATTATCATCTTCCATTTTATTAAATTTTTGGACGCGACTTATTTAATTGCTGATTTTGGGATTGCTGAAATATCCTTTGAGGCATTTGCCTATTTCTCTGGATTGGAGTGACAGTAGGTGAAAGCACTCTTTGTTGTTTGTAATTTCTTGGTCTTTGCTTACGATGTTCAAATGATATAAGTGCTGATCGTGCACGCTCTGGTGATACGTGTAAAATGTTTAGAACATTAATTAAGCGCTCTAAAATTTCTTCATAAGTTTCTCTTTTATAGATTCTTAATTTGTTTAAACGATCTTTTGTTTCCTTAGTTAATTTTATCGTCGTTATATTACTTTTCTTCATACCAAGGTATACTTTGGTATATCTATATAAACATTATTATATCTTACTATACTAATTAACTACTATTTGGGGTCTATATGTTGTCACCGTAAAGTTTATAAATAACTAATAAGTCCTTTTATTAACTAAATTAATATGGAGACCATGGCATCTAAAAACTTTTTTGTTTTCCTTGTAACTGCACTCGTATTGGCAGCATTAGCTGTTCAAATCGTAAGTGCTAGTACATTTGGTACAATAATGAGCGTTGAAGTAGATGGTGTGACTGTTGGAACAACAACACATCTTGCTACATTTGCTGGACAATCTGTTCCAGTACAAGTAGTATTCAATGCTACAGCGGACGCGCAGGATGTCAGAGTTAAAGCATGGATTTCTGGTGATCAAGGACTTGCTGTTTCAAGCGATAGATTTGATGTTATCGCAGGCAATATGTACTCAAAGAGATTTCTTGTACGTATGCCAACAAACATCGATCCATCTGAGCAATTGACTCTAACTATAAGGTTAGAAAGTGAGAACGCAGGTACTGCAGACCAAATAGAAATTCCATTGACTGTTGAAAGAGAATCATATCTAGTAGAGATTCTTGATGTAACTATGGATTCCAAAATAGGCGCAGGAGACACATTGCCAATTGATGTAGTCCTCAAAAACAGAGGAAGACATTTTGCAGATGACACATTTGTAAAAGTACAAATACCTGAACTTGGCCTTGAAACCAAAGCTTACTTTTCGGACCTCTCTCCGGTTGACCAAGGTGGTAATGTAGTTGACAAGCAAGATGCAGCTGAGCGTAGATTATTGCTACGTATTCCTTCAGATGCACCTGCTGGCCTTTACACTGTTGAGTTTGAAGCATTTAATGCTGACTCATCCACAAACTTTGAAAAAAAGTTACTTGTTACCGGTGCAGAAGCAGAAACAATGGTGGTAGCACCAAGTACATCAAAGACATTTACTACAGATAAAAGCGGCTCTTACAGCATAACACTGGTCAATAAGGGAAATACCGTGAGGGTGTATGAACTATCTGTTGATGCCCCAAGCGATTTGTCTGTTGACATAAGTGAACCAGTAGTGGTAATACCTGCCGGATCTAGCAGATCTATAAAAATAGATGCTAGTTCAACAAAGGCTGGTAAATACACATTTACTGTGAATGCAAACTCTGACTCCAAGACATTGCAGTCAACATCATATACTGCAAATGTTGTAGAGTCCTCGGGAAAGACAACTGTTATAACAAGCAATACAACTGTTCTATTGACAGTTATATTAGCAATTGTCTTTATTGTACTATTAGTAGTACTTATTGTATTACTAACAAGGAAGCCTCAAAAATCTGAAGAATTCGGCGAAAGCTACTACTAAACAATCATTTATTTTTTTATTTTTTCTTTGTATAGTAGCCTTTTTTTATTTTATTTTAAATATGTTGAATAATAACCCAATAGACCTATGTCTCGGAATTTTTAAATAGGTCGTTTTCCCTGTGTTTTAAGAATGGCTCATATAAAGAAAATGGTGATGCATGGCTTCAAAAGCTTTGCTAGGCGTACTGAAATAATATTTGACAAAGGGATTAATGTTGTTGTGGGACCAAACGGCGCTGGAAAATCTAATATATCAGATGCCCTATGTTTTGTACTTGGAAGATTGTCTATTAAATCTATGAGGGCTGCTAAAGCTAGAAACTTGATTTTTATGGGTTCTAAATACATAAAACCAGCCAGAGAAGCAAGTGTAGAAATTATTTTTGATAATAAGGATAGAGAATTTGCCATTGATAGTGATGAAATTACGGTTAGAAGAGCTGTAAGGATAAACGGACAGAGTGTGTATAAGATTAATGGAGATACAAAAACAAGAACAGAGGTTATAGAAACACTTGCTCAAGCTGGTATCGACCCTTACGGATTTAACATTATTTTACAAGGTGAAATACAAAGCATTGTTAAGATGCATTCTGAAGATAGAAGAAAGATTATTGAAGAAGTTGCAGGAATTTCTATCTATGAATCAAGAAAAGAGAAATCTTTGAAAGAACTTGATAAAACGGATGGGAAATTAAAGGAAATAAGCACGATACTTAGAGAAAGAACTGCTTTTCTAAATAATCTTGAAAAAGAAAAAACCCAGGCACAGAAGTATCAAGACTTAAAATCAATGGTTAAAAAAATTAAGGCTTCTATACTTAAAAAGAGATTGGACGAAAAGAGAAAAGAAATTGATTCTGTTATAAAAGCCATAGAAGATAAAAGCAGTGAAAAAGAGAAAAGAAAAGAAAAAGTAGAAAAATTACAAACTGAGGCTAATGATCTTGCTGAAAGGATAAATAAAATCAACAAACATATTCAGCAAGCTACGGGGCTTGAACAAGGAAGGTTGAGAGATGAGATTACTAATCTAAGAGCTGCACTTGAAGGATTAAAAGTAAGAAAGGAAGGCTATGAAAATAGAAAGTCTGAGATTGAAAAACGTATTGAAGAAATGAAGAAGTCTATACCTGAGATGGAAACAGAGATTAAAGGAATGAGAGAGAAAAGCCCTTTAATGGCTCAGAAGGCTAAGGAACTGAAGAAGAAAAAAGGAGAGCTTGCGCAGCTTCAGGATGAAAGAAAAAGACTCTTAACTTTAAAGACAGAAATTGCATCTTTAAAAGAGCGTTTAATAGATAAACAAAAACAGATATCTAGAGCAATTGCTGAATCAGAGTCGCTTGTTAAACAATTAGAAGATCTTTCTATAAATCTGCAGTATAATAATGAAGAGGAATGCTTTACTTCAATGAACTCTCTTAAAAAGGAAGTTCATGAAAAAAAGAAGTCTCTTGATGGTTTGCATTCAAAAGAACTGGAAAATGAAAAGAAAATCTCGCTTGCTGAATCAGAAATATCAAGATCAAATGAAATCAAAGAAAAAGTAGGGAAACTTGACATGTGTCCTCTATGCCAAAGCAAAATGACTGAAACGCATGTACAACATGTTTTCAAAGAGGCAGATCATAAAATAGATGCGGCAAAAAAAACAAGAACTGATGCTCTGCACGAATTAGAGGTCATTAGAGAACAAAGAAAAGATTCTATGAAAGAAATTGATGATGCTGATAAAAAGATATACTCTTGTGAGAGAGAAATCATTACACATAAAACTATTCATGATAAAAAGAATCTATTGAAAAACTCTGTTGATTATGAAAAATTATTAAAAAATGAAGTTAAAGAATTAGAAGATAGGAGAAACTCTTTAGAGAATAAAACTCTTAGTTTGGGAGAAATTGAGGAAAAATATGAGTCAAAAATGCTTGAAATTGAGGAGATTTCTTCAAGAACAGAGGAAGATATTGATACTACATTGCTTTACAGGGAAAGAGAAATTGAGAAAATAAAAAGTATTGTAGAAAGAAGCGACCAGGATTTGAAGGATATTAGGGCACAGATAGGTGAGATATCTAAATCTTTAGAGGAGAAACAAGAAGAGCTAGGTGAGAAAGAAGAAAGAGAAGAAGAATTAAAGGAAAGATTCCAAAAAATGTTTGATGAAAGAGATAAGCTGCAGAAGAGCATACAGGAAGAGAGTGTTAACCTATCAAATATACAAAATGAAGTTAGGCAAATTGAAGATCAGGTAAATTATCTGAAGATAGGAAAGGCAAAACTAGATAGCGAATTAGAAACTATAGAAATAGATATCGGGGATTATGCAGGTATTGAACTTGTTCAGGGAAGCCTTAATCATCTGGACGAGAGATTAAAGAAGATAGGGGAGGATTTGGAACATATTGGTTCTATCAATATGAGGGCTTTGGAAGTATATACTGAGATCAAGAAAGAGTATGATTCTGTTAAAGATAAGGTTGATACTCTGGAAAAAGAGAAAGTAGAAATAATGAAAATTATAGGGGAAATAGATAAGAAGAAATATAGAACATTTAACAGAACTTTTAGAGCAATCAATGAATTATTTTCAAGGAATTTTTCCAGATTATCCTGGAAGGGAGCTACAGCTTATCTAGAAATGGAGAATAAAGAGAATGTCTTTGAAGGAGGAGTGTCTATAATTGTTAAAATGGGTAAAGGAAAATATTTTGATGTTACTTCGCTTTCCGGAGGGGAGCAGACACTTGTTGCACTATCTTTGCTTTTTGCAATTCAGGAATATAGTCCTTATCAGTTTTACATATTAGATGAGATAGATGCTGCATTAGATAAAAGAAATTCTGAGCGGTTAGCAGGTTTGCTGAATCATTATATACAATCTGGTCAGTATATTATTATAACGCACAATGACGCGATTATTCTTAATTCTCAGGTTTTGTATGGAGTAAGCATGCATGAGGGTGTATCTAAGGTTCTAAGCATCAAGCTAAGTGAAGAAGTTGTAGCCATGAAAACTGAGAGCAATGAGGATGAGAATGCGGATGCTGAGGAGGAAACAGTTGAGGCTCAAGAGGCAATTGAACCTGAAGACGATAGCGAGGGAGATTCTGCTGATGAAGGTATTGGAGTAGGTGAAGAAGAATTAATGGATGAAATAGTGACTAATGAAAATAATTTGGATGAAGATGATACTAAAACTGATTCGCCTACAGAAGCTGATTCTATGTAACTATTAAGTAGTTAAATTAGAAAGGTTTAAATACAATTATAAAATCTAATAAAGATGATATATAGACCAAGTCCAGAAGAAATAATTACTAATGATATTGTAGAAAGAATGCGTAGTAGGGAACAAGGAGGCTTAAATTATGTTATTGTAAAAGAAATTGATAGCAATCCTAAATTAAGAGAGGCAGTAATTCCATTTTTATATTCCGAAGACTCACAAATAACTTTTTTGGATGATGAAATGTTTTTAAATGATTTTAGAGGGTTACAAGTTGTAGGATCTGCATATGTTAGAGTAAATAATAAAATACCTTATATTGAAGCTTTCTCTATAGATTCTAGTAATATAGAAACTAGCAATTCTGATAGACTGAGAGATGCAAAAATAAGATATAATGCTAATCCTTATTCAAATGAGCCTCGACTTAAACCAATAACAAATGATTCAAAAAGAAAATTATCTTTTTCAGGAATTGTTAAGGCTATTTTTGGGAAATGAATATGGAAGAAGAAAAATTAATTAAATTAATTTAGATTTTCTATTGGATAGCTACCAAATAAGTATAAGTGGTGAACTTTTTTTAAGGATATTAGAGATGAACTAAGATTATCATCTTTAATATTCCCATCTATTTCTATATAAAATAAATATTCTCCTATCCTTTTTCCTGTTGGAATTGATTCTATTTTTGTTAAATTTATGTTGTTTGTCTTAAATACTGATAAAATATCATGCAAAATACCTGACTTATCTTCTTTTGGCTGGATAATTATGCTTGTACGTGAACTTTCATTTATTTCTTCATTTTCCTTCTTTGAAATTAAAATAAAACTAGTCATATTATCGTGATTATCTTCTATGTTTTCATTAAGAATTGAAAGGTTAAAGAATTCTGCTGCTTGTTGAGAGCCAATTCCAGCTATTTCTTTATCTTGTGAAGCAAGATCCATTGCTTTTGATGTGCTTGAGGATTCAAGGATAGGATATCCTTTTTCTCGATAGCTTTCTAGAAATTTAGAGCATTGTGCTAGCGCCTGAGGGTGAGATATTATTTTTTTAAAATTGGGAGACTGGGAAGCTAGACAGTGATGAATTGGTAGATTGATTAACTTATTTATTTTTACACTATATTGCTTAAGAGCAAACATTGCTTCGCGTACACTTCCATGAAGCATATTTTCTATAGGTGATAAACCATACTCGGTTTTCCCTTCTATTACTGATTTGAATACTTCATTAATAGTTGGACAGAAAACAAATTCTGCTTCTGGAAACGCTTTCATGGCAGATATATGACAGTAACTATAGTTTGGTCCTAGGATTGATAAGCTAAATTTTTTATTCATTTTTTGGAATTAAGAGTTTTTAACATTTCATTCGTGATTTCTGTTGCCTTTTTTGTTTGCCCAAAATATTTTTTTATTTCAGTTATAGTTTTCTCTAAGTCTGTTTTGTTATTCTTCTTGATAAGCCCCTCTAATTCTTGGGCTGATTTTGTAAAGACTGCTGCTACTTCTTTTGAATAAGGATTTTGAACTTCTATATCTGCATATAATCCTGGGTCCTGATCTAGAACTCTACCAAGACCATATAGTTTCAAAAGATAAGATGGAGAGGTTATTTTTGATTGAATATTAAAATTCAATTTTTGCAAGGTTCTGCCGAAAGCAAAGTTGGATAGTTGATTAAGACATTGAATTACAGCCATTTGTTTATCATGCTCTTCAGGCGTCATAACTGTCACATTAATATCTAAAGAGGATAGAAACTCTTTATACCATGTTAAATATTTATCGCCTCTTATTGGACAAAGCACAAAATTCTGTTTGTTAAAAGTAACTGTAGGGCCAAAAACAGGATGGCCTCCTATTACTTCTGCTTTAGAGTATTTTTTCATTGCTTCACATGGATAGACTTTCACGGATGTAAAGTCAGTTAGAAGAGCGTCAGTTCTAACATGTGGACCTATTTTCTTTATTATTTCTTCTGTTTCGCTTATTGGAATTGTGACTATTACAATATCTCCTTTTTTGGCAGCTTCTATGGGAGAAATTTCTGTTTCTCTACCTGAGATTATTACACTATATCCTTTAGCTGTGAAGGCTTTAGCAAATATATTACCCATTTTACCTCTGCCTCCTATTATTGAAATTGTTTTAGTAGTCATTTTTTTAGTTTTAGAATTTCTTTTTCCTGAATTTGCCTGGATTTTTCCATTATTAATTCAAAAAGATTATTTGCAAATATGGAATCGTCTATCCCAGATTCCTTTAACTTTTCTGTTCTGTCTTTTATCAATTCTACTTCCCTTTTATTATCCCTTATTGGAAGATTTTTCTGGTATTTTACTTTCGCTACATCTTTTGATAATTCTAAACGCTTTGAAATAGAATTGATTATATCTTTATCTACTAAATCAATCTTTTCCCTTAAATCTTTGATTTCCATGATTATTAATCAGAGAATGGTTATTTAAGATTATCTGATATCAATTTTGTTAAAGTGCTCTATTATTGGTTTAACATGGGGTGAAAGATTAAGTAACTCTTGTGTTTTCTTATTAAAGAAAGAAATATATCTTGTTTCCCTCTTTTTTCTTAAAGCTCCCCTTGTTTTTATTAAAAAAACAAAATGATTATTATACTCGGATTTGAAATTGAAAAGGTATTTTACTTCTGTTGCTTCTAAATTGGTCTCCTCGTGAAGTTCTCTAACTGCTGCTGTAAGAGGTAACTCTTTTCTTTTTATTCCTCCGCCTGGTAGCATAAAATTTGGTCTTTTTCCAAAAGAATGGCTTACTAAAAGTATACCTTTCTCGTCTTCTACGATTACTGTTGCTCTATTTCTTAGAATCATTTTCTGAATCCTTCCAACGTTGCCTGACCTTTACCTGCATTTGGGAAGAGCTCTCTCCATGTTTTCCAGGTTTTTCTAAAAATATCTTCGTTTTTTAGTCTGATACCGTGCTTTTTAAGAAAGTCTTTAGTAGCTGGGTCTGAGGGATAACCTGATCCAACGTCTCCATAATCTAAATACTTCTTTTTTATTTTTTCTACTTCCTCTTCACGAGTTACTTTAGCTAAAATAGAAGCTGCTGAGACTGATATATGGTTGGCATCTGCTTTATGTTCACAAATAATTCTTAAATTATCAGGATGATGAATAAATCTGCTTAGTGTTTTTGACCAGGCGTCAATATTTACAGATGGGCAGTCGATTATTACCTTTAATTCTTCTTTTCTGTATTTTCCTGTGTTTATTTCGTTTATTATTTTAGCTGCTTTCATTGCTTCTAAAGTATTGAGATTTGTACCTTCTTGTAGTGAGGAGTCTATTTCAGCAGGATGTGTTATAGTAATATGGTTTGCCAGAGAATTTTGCTTGATTAGCACAGATAGTTTTATTCTAGCTGGATGGAGTACAGTCTTTGAGTCTCTAACATCATTTTTTTTTAGAATCTTTTCTTGATCGCTTGTGACAAGAACTCCTGCAAGAATCATTGGTCCTATTATGGGACCACGACCCGCATCATCAATTCCTAGAGTTAACATTTGATATTAAAGAAAGGGGTGTTTTTAATTATATATAATTTATTAATATGACCATTTGTTTTAACTGGGATTTCAAGTTATAGGTTATTCTCTCATGAACTTAATGCATCCACCAGGTATTAGAGATGCTATTTCATCTATAGAATAACAATTCCTCGAAGCATCTCCATTAACTCTATTATGAATTATTCCGGCTATGTCATAAATAGGTTCCACTTCTAAGGATTTTGCTGAAATTATTATCACTTCTCCACCATTATTGAACGGGACGGCATAAACTTCTGTTTTGTATAATGTGTCTCCAGTTATACAGCAACGAGGATGACCTTTAAAATCTCCTTTTATGTTTTTTAATTCTTGTCTTAAGTTCATTTGCCAGCAGAGAGTGCAGAATATAAAAATATTTGCTAAAAATAAATTTCAAAAGAGGAACCAGAATGTTTGACTCTCTTTTGCTCTGACTTTCTCTTCGATTCACCTGTGCTGCGAAGCTGCTCGCATTGGCTACGCGCTTTCTCGCTACGGAAAACAAAGATAGCGGGGGTGGGCGCTAAAAATTGCAAAGCAATTTTGGCGACTTCCATTCTCACGAATGTAAGTATTTGAAAAATCCCACGCTTATAGCGGGGGTGGGATTTGAACCGCACGACCTCCAGGTTATGGGCCTGGCGAGCACTCCAGGCTGCTCTACCCCGCTATATGAAGCACAGAAAAAGGTAACTTTTAAAAGTTCCTATTACATTGAAATTTGATGAAACAAACAAAAAAGGTGATAAAAAGAGTAAACAAGAAGCAGGAAGAAAATATTTGGAATATTCCTAACACTCTAACTTTCTTAAGAGTTTTGCTGACATTTGCAACTATTTATGCTATTTTTATTGGATACAATATTAAAGTAATTGTTATATTCTTTGTTGTTGCTGCACTAACAGATTTCTTCGATGGGCAGATTGCAAGGCGATTTAATCGGAAAACTGAGTTTGGAAGTAAATTTGACCCGATTGCTGACAGATTCTTAATGCTGGGAGTTTTCTTTGCATTTGTTGTTAATTTAGCAATTAATGATATGCTTTCAGACGATCATATGCTTCAAGTTCTTATGCTTATTTCTCGTGAGATAATTGCTTTACCATTCGTTGCAGTAGCATTTGCTTATAGAAAAGAGATTCCGCCTGTAAGATGGATTGGTAAAGTTACTACATTTGCACAAGGAGTTGCATTTCCTGCTGTAATGTTAAATATTTATTATGGAGAGTTATTTAGTTTCTCTCTTTATCTTGCTCTTCTCACAGGTGTTTTAGGAGTTTTGTCTGCTTTTACTTTTATTACTGATGTAATAAGGGCTGAATCAAAATGAGCGGACCAGGGGAAGGGAAGATAAAGTTAGGAAAGGCTGATATATATCTTCATCTAAAAGGAAAATCTGGAGCAACAGTTACACATATAGACATCGAACTGCCTGCTTTAAATGATATTATAAAACCTGGAGAAAGCACTTATGTTGGTGGGAAGAAAGGTGGTGTTTTTTTAGGATTGAAAAGTGAGATGATTAAGAGAGCTGAAGGAAAAAAGTAATTTACTTATGTCAAAGATGCTCAAGATTGCATTCATCCATGCACTAAAGTGCATGGTTTTCCGCATCAGCAATCTTAACATAACCATATCCTTTCTTTTTTCTTTAAAAACATGTTCTATAACTTTTGCTCTTGTTCCAAGACTGTTATTAAAAAATATATTGTTGTTACTATATTATAGTAAAATTTATAAAGGGTATTTTGTAGGGCTAAATATGGATAAAGGAAAGAAACAACAAACAGCAAAGAGAATATTAGAAGGTATTTTTTCAGAGATAGATATAGGAAAATCTTATGGAATATTGCCTGATGCGTTTGATAGAGAAAGTGATGTGGAAAGAAATCTTAGATGGTTTAACAAAACAGTTAGTGCGGGAGAATTAAAAGACGCTCTTGCTCAAGCTGGAAGACAAGCGTTCTATGATAATTTGCCTTCAATAATTTATGATTCTGCAGAATTTGCTACGCGATATAATCCAGAGGATAGGAGCAATTAATATGGCTGGATATGGAGATTATAAGATGGTTGCAGAAACTGTATTGAGAAGACTGATGAATTCTTCTAGGAGAGTTGATTATATTCCTGTAATGGATAAAGAAGATTATATGGTGGATGCTTCTGATGTTTCTTATACCCTTGATGAAAATACAATTAGACTGTTAAAGAATGCAGGTGCTGAAACTGATATGGGACTTATCGAGCCAGATAGAATCGCCTGGGAAGTTGCACAATCAGATGTTTCTACTGCTTTTATGACTAAACAAAGATTGGTTTGTGGAAGAATAAATAATGCAATTGAAAACGCATTAAGAAAGAAAGGAAATCATTTAGATAATTGATTAATTTTCTTGAAAAGAATGTCGCACTTTTTTATACTCTCTATTTTTATAGGTTTTGAAATATCTTTGTAATCTATCTTGAAGTTGAGTTGGGTTGCGATTTTTTCTGAAGTTTCAGGGATGAAAGGCCAGAGAAGAATGGCAATCGCTTTAATTGAATCAATCAATTCGAATAATACTTTTTTGTCTTTTGTCTCCCAGGGTTTTTTTTCCTGAACATATTCATTACATATGTCAATGAAGGCGAAGACTTCATTTAAGGCTTTATCTAATTCGTACTTTTCAATATGATTTTCTATTTCTTTTATTTTTAATTTGTCTAGAAGATTATTCTTTGTTTTTTCTATTCCATTCTTTTCAGCAAGTGTTGTTACTCTTGATACAAGGTTTCCTAGCTTGTTTGCTAGTTCGTTATTATTCCTTTCTATAATTATCTCTTCTGAATAATCAGAATCGTCAAAAACTGAACATTTTAATAATGAATACCTCACCACATCTGTTGGATATTTGTTTAGTAAATCTAATGGGCTAAGAGTGTTTCCTAACGATTTTGACATTTTTTTGCCCCCTATGTTTAGATAACCGTGAACTAATAATTTTTTTGGGAGGCTATAATCTGCAGATATTAACATTGCTGGCCAGATAACCGAGTGGAACCAATTAATCCCTTTTCCGATTACATGAACATCTGCTGGCCAATATTTTTCTTCTTTATTTTTTAATCCAGATATATAATTTAACAGGGCATCAATCCAAACCCAAATTTTGTAATCCTTATCGTTCGGAAAGTCTATTCCCCATTTTGCTCCTTTTCTGCTTATACAAATGTCATTTAATCCTTCTTTTATTCTAGCTACAACCTCGTTTGCTTTGGTTTTTGGAGTGACATATTCAGGTATAATATTTAGTAATTCTTTTTGATATTTTGATAATTTAAAGAAATAGGCTTCTTCTTTTCTTAATTCTGGGACGGTTCCATGCTCTGGGCATTTTCCTTCTATTAAATCCTTCTCTGTGTAGTAAGTTTCACAACCAACGCAATAAAGACCTTCATATGTACTTTTGTATATATCTCCTTTATCTATAATTTTTTGTACAATCTTTTGAACAACTAAGGCGTGTTCTTTTTCAGTGGTTCTTACAAAATCAGAATAAGAAATATTAAGTTTTTTACATAGTTCTATAAACAAGGATGTATTTTTATCTATGAACTCTTTTACTGGAATTCCTTCTTTTATGGCTGCTTCGACATTTTTCTGAGCATTTTCATCTACACCTGTTAAGAAAAATACATCATATCCTTTTAGTCTCTTATACCTTGATATAGCGTCCGCTATTGTTTTCTCAAATGCGTGACCTGCGTGAGGTTTTGCATTTACATAGTCTATTGCTGTAGTTATATAGAACTTGTTTTTTTCCATTTGTATATCCCGTTATTTCTATCTTGTATATTTGATATGGCGTTATTTAAAGCTTTTACTTTTTGTTTATGCTTTATATGTGGTTTTAATTCTAAAAGTAACTGAAGTAAATTGCTCTTATTCTGGATTCTAAGTGCCCAGTAATTTGAATTATACTTATAACCTTGGCTGTTTGTTTTTCCTTTTCTATTATCTTGTGTTGGCTTTCTGCACTTTATTCCAAATGTGTTAAGGTTCTTATATATATTAAATAGAATTTTCTTGTTATAATTTCCTAGACCGTAGTAGTCCATATTTTGGTTTATACTTATATTACCTTCTGCATCCGTAAATCCTGCTAAAAAAGAGAAAAATGTATTTCTGTCGTTTTCTATCCATTGCGGATATTCTTTACTTATTAAAAAGTTAAAAGACTCATTCAAAGATACTTGTATGTTTATTTTATTATTCTTAGGTTTACTAATCCAAACTTTTGCATACGTATTAAATAGACTGTTTATTAATTCTATTTGTTCTTTTATTGTGCTCCCGCTTGCAACACAAATTGTTCTACTATTAGGGTATATTTTTCTGACTCCTAAATCTCCAATTCTAAAGCCTATTAGATACGCTTTTTCTAATAGGTTTCCTGAAAAATCTTTTTTTGGGTGGATAATATGTGATTCAGAAAGATCTCTAGTTGAAATTCCAAATTCCTTCATTTTTCTATGTATGGTTCCACGAGGAATATTTAACATTTTTTCCATTTTCCAAGTTGATAACTTTCTTCCAAGGTATAACTCCTCAAGTTTTTCTTTAGATATTTCTACTCTTTTAACTCCAGGAAGACGTGGCTTTATATCATACTCCTTTAACTTCTTCCATATTGTTGTTTGACAACATCCTATTTTTTCTGAAATCTGAAAGGTTGTGAGTTTATCTTTTTCATAAAGTTGCCTAAGTTCTTCTTTAGATATCATCTTGTAGTTAGATGATGCAACTATATAAACTATTGTTGTTCCTATAGAGTTTTTAATAAATTTCTATGGTTAACATATAAAAATTTCTTTCTAGTATCGAAAAGTTTATAATTACTTATTCTATGGAATTCGATGAAAGCTTTAGTTACTGGAGGAGCTGGTTTTATTGGCTCTTGGATTGTAGATGATTTAATTGAGCAGGGGCATGAGGTTGCTATTATAGATAATTTATCTAGCGGATCTGAGAGAAATTTAAATAATCGGGCAATTTTTTATGAAAGAGATATAAGAAGCGATTTAAGCGATATATTTGAGAAAGAAGAACCTAAGAATGTTTTTCATCTTGCTGCACAGGTAAATTTAAGGGAATCATTAAAAAATCCTATAAATGATGCAGGTATCAACATTCTTGGTTCATTGAACGTGATAAATGAGTGTATTAATATTGGTGTAAACAAAATCATCTTTTCTTCTAGTGGCGGAGCTATTTATGGCAGAAATGGAAGACTGCCTTTAAAAGAGGGAGAGGCGGAGATTCCAGAATCGCCCTATGGTATTGCAAAACTTTCCATTGAACATTATTTAAGAGTTGCTAAGAATGTTTCTGGATTAGATTATGTAGCTTTAAGATATGCTAATGTTTATGGACCTAGACAAAATCATGTAGGTGAAGCAGGAGTCATTGCTTTATTCCTTAATAGAATATTAAATGACAAGGTTTGCACTATTTTTGGAAGTGGTGAACAAACTAGAGATTATGTTTATGTAAAAGATGTTGCTAAAGCAAATACTCTTGCTTTAGATTTATCAGGTACTTATAATGTTGGAACTGGAATTGAAATAAGTGTAAATGAAATGTTTGATGAATTATTTAAAAGACTAGGAAAGGGTATATCTATGAGGGTAGAAAAAATACCTGGTGAACTTATGAGAAATTCTTTGGATAATAGCAAATTGCGAAGCGAGGGATGGGAACCAGAATACTCTTTTGAAAAAGGATTGGATGAGACAATAGAGAGTTTTAAAAAACTCTGAATCTGCTAAAACTCTCTAACAAGGATTTTGAATAACCATATTCTAGGCTTTCATTTCAAAATCCTCAATAGAATATTTTAAAAGCTTATAATTCTCCTTAGTTTTATGCCAAGGTGGGACAGCGGTTACTCCAAGAGGTTGCTAACCTCTCTTCGCGCAAGCGATTCCCAGGTTCAAATCCTGGCCTTGGCGTTTCTCCTATGGATTAACTTAGGGATATTTAGGTCTACTATAAAAAAATAAAAGTGAGAGGATCAAAAAGTCCTTGCGTGTACCTCGGCTTTAAAGCCGAGGTTTGTTCAGGACTTTTGGATGCTCAAGATTGCATTCATCCATGCACTTTAGTGCATAGTTTTCTGCATCAGCAATCTTGACATAATTAATTTATAGTATTCATAGTGATTAACTTTAATTTTCGGACTTCTTTAAATATCACCAAACCCTTCGGGTTGTCTTGGTTTGGGGACAGCAAGATTTGCTGG
Organism: Nanobdellota archaeon; assembly: GCA_030647095.1. GTDB lineage: Archaea > Nanobdellota > Nanobdellia > Pacearchaeales > GW2011-AR1 > UBA73. Next base: position 27,034 of record JAUSKH010000034.1, read on the forward strand.
AGATTGAAAATCTTGGGCATTCAAGATGCTTTGGCATCTTGATGGAACCGGGAGAAATCTACAGCTTTCTCACGTGTATTAACTCCTATCTAGGAAATAACTTCCTTTTTCCGATTATTAATGTTATTTCCTATAGTTGGAGAACACAATGACTAACTATCCTAGTGGTTAAAATACATTAGATAATTTATTTCTTATTTTTTCTTGTAATCTTAACTATCCAAATGATTACTGCTATAATAAGTAATATAAAGAGAATATTAATAAGAATAAAGATAATACTCCTGCTTTGATAAAGTTGGTTATAAGTGTTAGGATAATTATCTCTTCCATTCATCATTCCTCCACCAATCATACCATAGCTTCTTCCCATCATCACATTAACCATGCCAGAATACATTGTTCCACTCTCACCACAGTAGAATATTTTACCCATGTTGATATGTGCTTGTCTCAAACTTTCAGATCCTTCTCCTCCAAGCCTTTCTTCCATTACCTTATGAAGTTCTCCTGGATGCATCTGTTCCATAAAATAATCCCCTATTTGTTCCAACTGGCTTTCATTAAGCTGATTACATGGGATTTTGTTTTGTATCAATGTTCTAGCATAATCAAATTCATCAGCGCTTACCAATGTAGCAACAGCCAAGAACATTATAAATAAAACTGCTCCAAATACAAAATATTGCTTTTTCATCTGTATTATAAAATATAGTGAGCAACTTATATAACTATTGGTAGAAAATTTTTAAGTTATAGTCAACGACATTAATATGTCAAGAATTACTTTTTTCGTAAACTCCCTACTTTAGTGGGTGGTTCTTGACATTTCCCTAGTTTGTCGTTGACTTATGTCAAAAGTCCCAAGGATTATTCAAGGACTTTTTGATTAGGGAAAGACGTACGTCTTTCACTACAGACTTGCTAAAACTATAGTAATTATCCACCGCAACCGCATCCGCCGCCAGCACCACAAGTTGAACCAGAAGCCTTGATTGTTTGGACATAACTGGAATTTGATCCATCTGATTCCAAAACCGTAAGCGTTCCTTTATACATATTCATTGAACAAGCAATATAGAAATTTCCTGCTTTATTTGGAGTAAACTCTAAAGTATTATCACTAGAGCTAAAAGTTTTTCTAATACCTAATTCTGAGCTAACAATCCCTTTGGAACATCCAGGCATTCTAGAAATATCTGCTTCTAATCTTACAGGTAAACCTTTCTTAACACTAGATGGTTCTAAAACATATTGTGATCCTTCCACATGGATTTTAACAATCTGTACATCCCCAGATACAACACCGACATTATTGACTACTACGCTACCATTCTCTGTACTGCTTCCAGAATTCAAAAATAATCCAGCTACTACTAAAACAATAAAAATCATACTCACCCAAAATGTACTCTTTTTGATTATCATATTAACTAAACAATGCACTCCTTGGTCCAAATACCATAAGCCATGTTGTCAATATCATGAGAATAAACGTAATAATAATAGTCATACTATAATCTTCTTTCTTTTGCCTTTCACTTTCCTTCATTTCAAAAAATACCATATAATTTAAGCTTATAGAAATAACTGCCGTGAATATTGACATAATTATAGTTGCCAATTTAAGATGATCATTTAATAACATCACAGAAGTCATAGCGCCCATTAATCCCCCCATAAATCCAGCCATGACTCCTTCCATCATTCCCATTATGCCACAGCAAGAACCCATCCAAATTCCTAGAAAGGAACCAAATATCATTCCAAACACACTTCCAATAAACATTCCATTTGTTGCACCTATAAAATAACCACTCATAAAACCGGCAATCATTCCCACAGTCATTCCAATCATCATCCCAGACATACATCCAAACTGTTTGTATGCTCTCACTTGCCTCATTACAGGCAATATTAAAGCGTAACTTATAGCTGCTAAAAATAAGTAAAATCCATACTTTGGAATAAAGTTAGTTACATTCTTAAGAACTAAGAAATATAGAATTCCTATAACTATAAAAGAAGTAACTAAAGAATATAAGACAGTTTTAAGAAGTTCGCCTTCAACTCTACTTCCATTCAATTCTTTCATAAATTGTTTAAATGACATATTAATTTGTTGGATAATAATTATATAAGTGCTTGTGTGAAACTAGTCTCAGCCCTATATCCTTGCCCTCCTTAATAAATTAGCATTTGCAACAACACTTATTGATGATAATGCCATTGCTAATTCAGCAACTATCGGATTTAATACGCCAGCTACTGCAAGAGGAATAGCAATAACATTGTACCCAAATGCCCAAAATAAATTTTGCTTTATTTTTCTAAATGTTGCTTTTGACAAATTAATTGCCTGAACAACTCCAATTAATGACCCTTTAACAAGTACAATATCTCCTACTTCAATTGCGATATCACTACCAGACCCCATAGCTATACTAACATTACTTTGTTTGAGTGCAGGCGCATCATTAATTCCATCTCCTACAAATGCGACCATGCCTCGCCTTTGTAATTCTTCCACTTTCTTTGCCTTTTCCTCTGGAGGCACATTTGCAATAACTTCATCAATACCAACTTGTTTAGCAATGGCTTTAGCTGTTGTTTCATTATCTCCAGTAATCATGACTGTTCTATATCCTCTTCTTTTCAAGGCACTAATAGCTGTAATAGAGTCATCTTTTACTGCATCAGCAACAGCAACAGCTCCAATAATTTTAGCATTTTCTGCAACAATCATCGTAGTCTTGCCTTCTTCCTCCCAGCTTTTAATCTGCTGTTCTATTGCTTTGAAAGAAATATTTTTTTCATTCATTAATGTTCTATTTCCAATCACGATTTTTTTATTTCCGAGCTTGCCTTCCAAACCTCTCCCCCTAACTACTAAAAAACCAGTAAATTTCTTATAGTTTTTCAAAGCAGCTTTTGCAACAATTG
>JAUSKH010000041.1 GCA_030647095.1 Nanobdellota archaeon
CAATTGCACATAATTTGAAGAAAATTTACATGTTAATAGGGAAAATTAATTCAATCAACAAAAATATTGTTTTTTGTTTGATTTATTGTTTGGGTTAATTGAATTGTGACCCAACCTGCTAAGGATTAACTCCCCCATGAGATGTAATCCTAAATGGATTATTTTGAGGGACACTAACTAAATTTAACAAGGGTCGTAAGCAGAATCTAATAATTCTTGATAAGTATTATACTTTTTGTTCAAGTTCTTAAATCCTTCAGGATGGTTTTTTGATAATTCAGTAGCTTTTGCTTCATTATAACATTTACAATTATTAACTGAACCAATACAATAATGTTCAACAGAATGCCATGGAAGTTCTTTATCAATCATAATTCCAGAACAATCACAAATCCGATTGACAGGGAAACAAACTTCATCACCACAGCTCCCACCATAAGGGTTAATAATTATTCCAGGATTACTAAAAATTATTAAAACAACTAAAACTAAGATTATAATTAACCAAAACCACCACTTTTTATATATTTTCATATTAAAGATAATAATTTCAACTTTTTAAATCTGAACATTTCTATATAAAATATTAAAATCAAAGGGACTGTGCCTCCTTTTTCTGAAAAAGCTTTGTCGTTGGTGAGTAAATGATGTCTCCGCGAGGTTACGAATCAGGCCAGTCTAGTAATCTTTCTTGATATTTTGCTTTTTGTTCTATTGTGCTTTGTCTGGCGCGCTGGCAGACTTCTGTTTCATTTCTACAGTCGCGTAGGTCAAAAGGCTGACCGAATGAATGCACAACAATTCCAGCAGTTGGATTGTATAAGTTTCTTATAAAACGAGTGCCAAAAGCGACAAGGTCTGTTCCAACATAGCCCCATTTACCCCATTTTGAATGATAATTTTTTTTGAAGTAATCTAGATACCTGAAGAAAGGAGTTTCAATTACTCTATCATAAACAAGAGCTTGTGGTGATAATAATATTTCTTTATCTTTCTTTTTTGCGTAGTGATGAATGATTCTAAGAAGGCCTTTTTGATATTCAAGGGTTTCTCCATTTCTGCTCCTTGTTCCTTCTGGGAATGCACAAATACTTCTTCCTTCAGCAAGATTTTCATGGAGTTCTCTTATGAATGGTTTTCCTGTATGTGTATTCATATTATCGAATGGAATTATTAAAAGGTCACATTTTTTGAATACATCTCCTATAATTGGGAATTCCTGCATGTTTTCTCTTGCTGCATAAACAGTTCTTCTTAAATTAAGCGCATGGTGATTATAAGGAGCTACTACTACATCAAAAAGGCTTTGATGATTTAATGCATGAAAAACTTGTTTTCCTTTTAATTTATTTATTGCTCCCTTTTCTCCTACTATTGCATTATGATAAATAAATCTGCGTAATCGGTGACCTTTTTCAATACAGACTTTTTCAAAATAAGGATTATATCCTTCTCTTATCTCTTTTAATTGGTTTTCTCCAGCTGTTTTTTCCAGTTCCGCTGCCCAGACTATTGCTGGAGGATAGAGTATTTCTTGTGGTATGTCTGCCATATAGAATTGAATAAAAGTTCGTTTTTAAAGTTTACTTATGAAGAATTCGGTTGATTATGATATATTTTATTCTAATTTTCCAGACAGAGAATTTGAACTAAATTGACTATTAATCGTAAGCCTCTTTCGCAAACTTGTCCAGTTTAGATTTATTATCTCTGAAAATTTTAAGTATTTTATTCAACTCATTTGCAACAGCGTTTTTTAAGTCTAGGGGATGTAATTTCTTAGAAATAAAATCTTTTTCAATATCCTCATAATTTTTATATTCTAATTTACCGCCATATTTTTCAGGTCTGTTAACCACAAACTTTTCTTTATTATCCTGTTTAATAACCATTATGACATTCTTCAAAAAAGCCATAAGCCCATTATCAGGATTTCCCTCAATACATTCAGCTCCGTTTATTTTCTTATTAATAATTTCTTCACTATCCAATAAATCTATTTTGCTGCTTTCAACAGAAGCAGACATTTTTTTTCCAATTAACCCTGGAATTAGCGGAGTCATCACCTCAACCCTTGGTTTATATCCTAACTTAGGAAGGTTTTCCCTAGCAAATACCATTATTTTTCTTTGATCAATTCCCCCATATTGGACATCCACATCTAAATAAATCTCATCTAAAGCCTGCATTAAAGGATAAATTATTCCTGATAACTTAGGATTGTCTCCTAACTTAACAACTTCAGAGGCTGCTTTTGTTGCATCGTGAACAGAAGTAAAAGTAGACATTTTAAGAACATCGAAAATATAATCTTTTTTTAATTGAAAACTGCTTCCTTTAACAAATTCTAGGTTGTTAGTATCAATTCCTATTGATTTAAACATAAGCGGAATAATATTTTCATAATAGATATATCTTTTCTCAAGATTTTCCCAAGGGCAATTATCTAATGCCCCATGTAAATCAGCCAATAACACTTTAACTTTAAATCCAGCTTTCAAAAAATCTCCTAATTTTAAAACCCAGACATAATATCCAACATGAGGTCTACCAGTTATCGCAGTTCCCAAGTACACGACTGGGTTTTTCTTTTTAAGGACTTCTTTAAGCTGTTCTTCAGTTACTATTTCTGCTACGTTTCTTTTTATTAGCTCTAGTCTTTCTTTTGGATTCATTAGGGAAGAGGGAAAAGGTTTAATTTAAATCTTACGAAAAGGTAAAAGTTTATATCCATACCTACTTTTTCCTTTGTATAATATTTGCTATTTCGTACAATGCTCCTAGAATAAGCAAGAGCAATGTTTGAATGAGAGAAAGATAATTAGGGAAGAAGAAAGACAAAAGACCAATAACAATGGCAAGAGCATACGCCCAAATAGCTCTTTCTTTATATGTAAACATAATAAAATTAGTTATATAATATATAAATACTTACCTATCTCCTACTTTTTTATTACGTATCGAGATAAATGATTGAGAAAGTTTAAATACAAACATAAGTTATATAATAAATGTTTAAAAGAGGGTTAGCTCCGATTTTTATTGGAATAATCGTTTTTATTGTGGCTGTTGGTGCAGTGACGATTTATTATGCTGTTAGTTCTCCAAACGGTGTTTCTCTTTCTCCTGGAATTAATAATCCTAATTGTGTAAAAGCTGATTTAGTTGGTGGAATGAATTTAACGCCTAACGGACAAGTTACTAATTCCGATGTACTCTATGTGAAATCGAAGTTTGATTCTGGATGTAATACTGCTGTTGATGCTGAATGTACGAGAGCCGATATAAATGGAAATGGACAAGTAACAAATAGTGACGTATTGTTGGAGAAGTCGATATATACTTCTGGGAACTGTACTATTACACCTCCAAGTTGTTATGATAAAGATGAAGGAATTAGCGGTGCTTCGTTGTTTAATAGGACGACGGTTTATGGAGTAGATGCTAATAATATAGGATATAAATTTAGCGATTATTGTATGAGTGCAACTAGTATAAACGAGTCTGGTTGTAATAGCATCAGTCAATATATTTCTTTACAAACAAGTTGTCCAAGTAATTATACTTGCAATAATGGTGCATGCATGCCTCTTGGTTTAACTGGCTTATACGATGATTTCTCTTCTGGTTTTTTGGATTCTACTAAATGGATAGAAAGTACATTTCATGGAGACCCATTCACAGATGAACATTTTGTAAATATCTCGGAAGAGGCATATCATATCGAGCAAAATATAGAAGGTGATAGAGAAACAAATCTTGAACCGACAAGATTATTTAACGCTGGAGATTCTTTTTATTATGAAGTAGTTTACAAGGGTGGAAGTGGTAATCATCAATCTCAGCCTTTAATAAATGGAAATTATCCACCAAGTCAAATAGAGTCTTGTAACTATCCTATTGCAGGATGTGGAGCGATAGGTTATATGAATGATTTTCCAGATTTAGGAGCTCAGATTGGAACTTATAGAATTAACTTTGAATTTTTCCACAATCAAGTTAAAATGACTACTATTCGACCTGATAATGTCAATATTATAAACACATTTACTGGGAATTCCGAGCCGTATAAACTAACAATTAATACTCATACAGGACATAATGGACTGATGCATTTCGATTTAGATAATTTTTATATAAATAGAACATTAGCGGCTTAAATGTTTTCTTAGATAGTTTATGAGAAGAATAGTATTGATTTTGACATTGTTAGGGTTGTTTGTGCTGGTTTTATTATTAAACAAACAACCTGTCGATATTCAAAATGTTGATGAGCTGAATGGGCTAGAGTCTAATCAGCGAGTTCATATTGTTGGGCAGGTAATTTCTGAGAGGAAACTTTCTGCGAGTAATGAGATTTTGGTGTTAGATAATGGTCTTAACTTGTTTTGTGCTTGTACTATTTCTTTCAAGGGGAAGAATATAGATTCTCTGAGCGTCATAGATGATTATAATGGAAAGAAAGAGATACGGGTTTTAAGGATAGTTGTTAAAGGTTAGTAAGAATTATGTCAGAAAGGGGCAGTTTCATTTCCGCCCCTTCCTGGATGGTTGTTTTTTTGGCCATGGTGGTACTTTGTTGTGGCATTTTAGTTATACTTATTAGAAATACCTATTATTAATCAGTTGTTAAATAAACCTAAAGAAGAAACTTTCATAAAACTTATAAAGCATCTTTTTTTACTTTCTTTGTTAGAAATCTTAGTCTAGAATTAAATTTGGGATTATATTGTATTTGAAAAATCTTTTCTTTTTTTGTTATTTTATCTTGTATTCCTATTCTATATGTCCTGTTTGGGGTTAGTTCTACTCTATCTACTACTTCCTCTGGATAGTATCTTTCCTTGCCTATAAGATCAAATATTTGCTCAGAGTTGCTTATGTTATAAGTATAATCTCCTATTCTCAAGTCATCAAAGTCCTCTATAATGAGAAAGATAAAGATTATTATTGTTGAAAGAACTACGAAAATAGCGTTAGTGAATGAGTCTCCTCGGTTTAGGAAAAGAAGTATTATAAGGATTATTCCTAATAAGTAATCTGCAATTTTTATTGACCATTCTACTCTTCTGTTTGTAAGATATTCAAGTTTTTCTCTTAGAGGCTCGAATTCTCCCAGTACGTAATAGAAAGAATTTGCAGCTGCTTCCTGTGATTTGTCTTTTATTTCCATTAGAGGTGTATTGAGATACATACTATACATTGGATCTCTGCTAATTTCATAATTCGTATAATCCCTTAATGTACAGATAGCATACTCATCAATCTTTTCTATTATTTTTTCATGGAATTTTTGTCCTAGTTGTTTGGATAGAAAATATAGACTTACTAGCCTTCCTGCCTCTATTGCAAGGTCCTCTTTTAGGGAGGAAGATCTATTTAGAAGCATAGAAAAAGTTATTGTAATAAGAAAACCAAATAGAAAAGAAACTACTGAAATCATTAAACCGAGATTAAGCGCTTCAATTTTAAAATTTCTTAATGAGTAGTTTATAATTACAAAAGCTAAGAATACTGGGATTGTCCAGTAATATAAATATATATTCAGCCCCTTTTTTATTTCTTCTTCTGACATGGTATTATTCTATATCTATAACTGATGATATTTAAGCTTTTTCGCCTTAAGAATTATTTTTTACTCCAGGCTGCTATACCTAGAATTATAAGATTAACTATTGGTATGATTAATAATATCGCCCACCATCCATCCTTGCCTATTTTTTCAAATGTTTTCCACATCCAGATTATGAAGAAAACAAGGAAGACGAGTGAAAGTGCAGGTCCTATTATAGGTATTCCAGATCCAATGAGTAGAAGTATAGGCCACCAGTGCATTTTAGCTGCTTTGCTTGCAATTATTGCAGGACCAACTACCGGTATCCAAGCGATTCCCGTAGGTTTTACTTTTGCTTTTCTGGCTATTGCCATGAGAGCGAAAGAAGTGTAAATGTAAGCTGCGATCATAAGAATAACAAAGATGAGCAAGAAGGTTAATGCCAGAGCAACAAGTGGACCAAACATTCCGCTTGCTAGGGCGTTGTTACTGTACATTGGGTTTATGTTGAGTAATAAAGTGTTCATTTTATTATTTCTAAGAATAATCTTTTATGTTTATAAATGTTGGGGATTTATTGGCTTTTTAAACTAGTTTGACCGAAAACTATATAAATGTTATAACATGTTATAACTTATGGAAACAAAGGTTATTCGTCCTATAGTCAAAGTGGGAAACTCTTCAGGAGTTATACTTCCTAGGGGGTGGTTGAATCATCGGGCTGAAGTGCGATTAATAGCTAGTAGTATGTTTAACCTTTTGGGGGATGTATTAAATATATTAAGTGAAAAAATTGAGATAAGCGAAATTAAGGGTATTTATTTAATTGGAAGTTATGCTAGAAAGGAAGATAGACTTGATAGTGATGTAGACTTTCTTGTTATTAGCACTAAAACTAATATGATAATAAAACAGGGGCAGTATGAAATAAGCGTAGTTTCTAAGGAAAGTCTTGAAAGTTCTCTGAAGAAAAATATTATGCCTTATGTCCCTATGATTGTAGAGGCAAAACCTATCTTAAATGGAGATTTAATTAAGGAACTTTTAGAGTATGCTAAGGTTACAAAGAGGAATGTTAAATGGTATGTCGATACTACAAGACTTTCAATAAAAGAAAACGAAGAGCTAATTAAAATGAGTAGAGAGCTTGGAGAAAATAAAGTAGGAGACGCTATTGCTTATTCTTTGATACTTAGAATAAGAGGGTTTTATATTATTGATTGTTTGAGGAAGAATAAATTGTGGAGCAATATTGATTTTGTTAAAATAGTAAAAACTGTTTCTGGTTCTGATAGTGCCTATAAAAGATATATTTATCTAAAAGATGATGAGAATTCTATTAAAGATGCTTTGCTTATGAGCGAAGCAGAAAAATTGCTCGCTTATTTAAAAGATAAGTTAAAGGGTTATGAAAAATGGTTAAACGAGTAAAGAGATTTCCTAAGCCTTCGCTATCTCCACAGCAAGCTGATGGAGTATTACGCTCGGCTTCAGGACGGAAATCTCTAATTGTCAAATCGGACGACGTAGCAAAGCTGCGGGGTATTAAACCCAATTTGACAATAAAAAGAATGGTTAAGAAGATTGAAGGACTTAAGAGGCAGGAGAAAAAGCATTTATTAAAGTTGGAGCATGAAGTTGGGAAGAAAGATACTACTGCTGATTATTGGAGAGGAGAGATAGAGAGATTTAGGGAACAAAGAAAAATTGTTGAAGGAAAATTAAAAAAATTGCGTGATAAAAAGTAGTAGGAATAATATGAATAAAAAAGAAAAAACCACAAAATTCAGCAAAGAAGAGGCAGAAGCTCTTTACAAGATAATAAAGGAATACGAGAAAAACGCTCCTGAGAGCGATAAAGAATATCATGACGATTACTACAATGAATATGAAACACCTATAAAGAAAAAGATAATAATCTCTATCATTAGCAAAGTTAGTTCTTTTCTTCCTGAAAAACAAAAATTAGAAATTGATAAAGAGTTTCTAAGAAAGAAATATCATACTTTCAATAACGATATAGATAATAGAGTTTATTCTGTAATTGAAAAAGGTTTTTCCCAGTTAAAATCGGTTGAGATAAAATATTTCAACATGGAAAGTGCAGATTTTAGCAAAAGAAAGGTAGAGGTTTATTATAAGTCAAGAAGATATACAATTGGCTATTGTCATCTAAAAAAAGGTATAAGAAAATTCAGAACAAGCAGAATAGCCTCTGCTAAATTAACTAATGAAACTTATCAGATTCCAAAAGATTTTGATAAAAACCAATATTGAAAATGGAACAATCTGCAAAACCTAAACCAAAAGCAAAGATTGTGCATTTGATTAATTGGTATCATGGAAACTTTTGTGTGAAACATGAAGAATCTACTAAAGAACATTACGAAGAATTAAAGAGAATTGCTATATCTTGGAACATTTCTGAAATGACGCATAAAGAATTTGTTTTTAGAATAAGGCAAGAATTAAGGTGTAATCCAAATAAAAGAAAATTTGATGATTGTCTAATTTGCAGAAAATTAGGAGTTCCGCAATGGAAGTTTTAAATATTCATTATTCCTTTTTTATCCAGAAGGGATGAGTCTCTGTATTATCTGACGATTTCATTATTTTTTCATAATACTTAGGATACTCTATTTTTATTTTTTTGAGTTTTTTCTTAAGATATTCTTTCTTGCATTCCTCTGAACAAAATAATAAAACACCTTCATCTGCAAATTGAGGAGCTATCCAAATTCCCGCATCAAACTCTTTCTTGCAGGTTTTACATGTTTCAGTCATTTTTCTTCCTCATCTTCGTCCATTTCCGCCTCTCGTTCTTCTCTTTCCTTCATCTTCTCATGAATTCCTTAATTAATTCTATTGCTGTCTGAACATCTTTCTCGCTATATGAAAAAGGTCCGAATATTCCTTTAAAACTATCATCAAACTGTGGCTTATTTAAGAAAGAAGATTGTTTCTTCATGGATTGTTTAAGTTTCTTAATATCTCCATTTAACAAGTGCTGTTTGAGTTTTTCTTTGTCGCAAGGCATCAATGCAACAATATCTCTAGTATCTGATAATCTTCCACTATGAAATTTCATTGCTATAAGCAGTTCTTTTTCAGGTGTTAAAAATTCTGAATTATTTAATTTTCTTTTTACAGAATGTCTTTTAATATAATCAAATCCCCAAGTTGCATTCGTTGTTCTAGAAGCCAGTCCATTAATAAGTAAATCTATGTCAACAGGCAGATTGTTCATTTTTTTCATAAATCTCTTGAAGTTCTCTCCGTACATTAAAGCTATTTCTTTTTCATAATGCAATGAATATCCTTCTTTCTCCAATAATTTTTCAAATTCTTTAAGCTCTTCTTCTTTGACTACAACATCCAAGTCTATTGAGAATCTTTTTTTGTATGTTGAGATTGCATATCCGCCAACAACAATAAAATTCAAACCTTTGTCTAAAAATAAGGATAATATTCTCATTACTTCTTGTTCTCTTTCAAGCAAACCAACTCTCGAATCAAATTTAGACATTTGTTGAAACCTCTGCATATTTTACTTTTAAGCCTAAGTTATATAAAATATTTAATTGTTCTAAAATATTTTCTAAATCTAATTCTTTACACCAGGAGACTAACTCTTTTAACGGTATAACGGGCAAGCCATCTTTTTTCTCTATCTTTAAATTATCTCTCTGAACAATCCAAACTAAAGGTCTTTGATTATTTGCTTCTCCTTCGGTATAAGCAACCCCATTTTCTTTTAAGGCCTCTTTCAAATTATTTGTGTCTTTCTTATCAACTTCTAAAAAATAAATTCTATCATAGAAATCTCCAGTTATGAAACTCCCCTTAGTCCAAATTGTCGCTGCTGTTCCTTTTACAAATCTTATTCTTAATTTTAAAGTTTTAACCAACTCCCAGAAATTACTATCCTTTTCAATAACAGAGACAGCTTCATCCAACTCTTTAAATTTCTTATAAATTAAATTCTTATTAATCTTAATAACATTCCTATTTCCTTTTCTGATTAAACTAATTACGCCATATCTTTCTAATTCAGATATCCATCTATACACTGCTGAATAAGCAAACCCCATCTTAGAAGCCAAACTATGAATACTTTCTCCATCTTCAGCATTCTTTACTATATTCATAGTTATTTCATTCACTATTACCATTATCTCTCTAAAGATAATGGATTTAAATACCTTTCTAATTCTGTTCAGATTAGTTTACATGTGTTTATTGTTCACTAATCCTAGTGAATTTCTCTATAAATCATGTAAAATAGCACATTTTTATAAAGTATAGAGAGTTTTGGAAAACCCTTACAAAACTTTCAAAACTCTCTAAGAAGGACTTTGAAAGAAGGAAAAAACAGGGGTTATTCAAAGCCATCTATATAAACTAAAAGAGGAATTAATATTAATGCTAATAGAAGTTATCCTAGCATTACTTATAGGGCTCTTGTTTGGGACATTCACAGGCATCTCGCTAGGAATATCAATTAATAGATGTTGAAACAACCGAAATATCTTCTTTTTCTTCAACTCCTAAATCCTGTTTAGTTAAAAACCAGGCAAATTTTAAGAAATTCTTTGAAATAGGATTGTCTATATTTAATTTGTACATATCTGATTTTCCTACTCTTCTTGTTTTGACAATTATCCCTTTTTTCAAAAATTCTCCAAAAAAACTTATTAGAGAATTGTAGCTGATATTTGCCTCTCTTGCCATGTCAGTCATATTAAAATCAAAAAAATGATTTCCAATTAAAAAATTAAGAAATCTTAATTTAGGAGTATCTCCAAAATATTCTAAAAATGCAGATTCGTTTTTTTCTTTCATATTAACGTAATCAATTCCTTATTTATAAATGTTTCTATAAACTAACTTTAAACTATCAAGATAAGAAACATTTAAATATTCTAATATCATAAAGGAATATGGAAAAAGAAAAAGCACAATTAATGTTCAAGTTAGCATTTTCAAAGAGAAATTGGGGGGCAAAGTATGATAGATTAGAGCATTTCAAAAGATTTCAAAATTTAGATAAAATAATAAAAGAGTTAAACAAAGTAAGATGGTTATTAATAACAAAAAAGCCAAATTATACTGGAATCTCCTTAAACACCCAATTCAAAAAAGAAATTATTGAATTTATTGAATTGCATATGCCTGGAGTAAGAGGATGGATAAAATAATCAGCATCTAAGGTTATAAATTCCAGAAATCATGCCTTTAGAGGATGATACTAGAACTTCTGATAGCATTAATTATAGGTGTAATTGCAGGAACATTCACAGGTTTATTTCCTGGAATACATATTAATCTTGTGGCTGCGGGATTGCTAGCTAGCGTGGATTCTTTTTCGGGCGTGCCTGTTATGGCTCTTGTTGTTTTTATTGTTGCTATGTCTATAACGCATACATTCATTGATTTTATTCCTTCTATATTATTAGGAGCACCTAACGAAGATACTTTTTTATCTGTTCTTCCAGGTCATAGACTGTTACAGGAAGGAAAAGGATACGAAGCTATTGTTTTAACTTTATATGGGAGTTTGATGGCTTTACCTATATTAATTGTTTTTACTTTTATTTTTATTGCGTTTTTACCATTTGTTTTTAATTTTGTTAAATTGATATTAGCTTATATTTTGATTTTTGTTTCTTTATATATGATATTTCGAGAAGATAATTTTATTTCTGCTTTTATTGTATTTATTTTAGCAGGATTATTAGGGTGGTTGGCTTTTAATTTACCAGTTAAAGAGCCTTTGCTTCCTTTATTAAGCGGACTTTTTGGATTTTCTGGAATAATTGTCAGTATTAAAAATAAAGTTTTAATTCCAGAACAGAAAACAAGAAAGTTGAGAGAGATAAGACTTAATCGGAGTACTGTTATTAAGTCTAGTTTTGCTGCTGCTTTAGTGGCTCCTCTTTGTTCTTTTTTGCCTGGCATTGGATCGGGGCATGCAGCTGTTTTAGGTTCTGAATTTGTTAAGAATGATAATAAAAGTTTCTTATTTTTAGTTGGGGTGATAAATACAATTGTTATGGGATTAAGTTTTGTAACTGCTTATACTATTGGAAAAGGTAGAACTGGGAGCGCGGTGGCTATACAGGAGTTATTGGGGAAAATTAGTCCAGAATCTTTGACGATTGTTATTATTGCTATAATAATATCTGGTTTACTGGCTTTTTTTGTTGGAATGTTTTTTGCTAAGTTGGGAACTAAATATATCGGGAGAGTGAATTACACTAGAATTTCTTTTGTTGTAATAGTTATTTTATTAGTTGTTAATTTAGTTTTATCGAATTGGTATGGATTGATTGTTTTAGTTACAGCAACAGCTTTGGGAATTTTTACTATTTTATCTGGGGTTAGGAGAATACAGATGATGGGTGCTTTGATTTTACCTGCGATTATGTTTTATTTGATGATTTAGGAAAGATTATAAAGCGTTAGTCCTTAATTAAGAAATGAGGAAAATATTACTATTTTTGATTTTAATTCCTGTTTTAAGTTTTTTTGTATATGCAATTCCAAATCTTGCTTCAAGTTATTGTGTTGAGCAAGGTTATAATTTATCTGGAGAGTCATGTATTTTTCCTGATAATACTAGTTGTCCACAGTGGGATTTTTATAATAAAATATGTGGTCAAAATTATGTAAAAGAGATTTCTTGTGCTAAAGAAGGTGAAACAAAAGGTGTATCAAATGAATGTTGTTCTGGTTTAACATCTTTAGAGACAAGCAAGCCAATAGGGGGCGTATGTAGCTTAATTGTTGGTGGTTATCCAACTTGTTCTAATTGTGGTAATGGAAAATGTGATCCTTGGGAAAATAGTTGTAATTGTCCTTCTGATTGCGGTAGTTGTATAGGTGATGGGGAAAGAGTTGGAATTGTACCTAATCCTTCTCCTTGCTGTAATGGTCTTACATTGATTCCTCCCGAGGGTCAGTTTGATGTTCTTGGAGGAGTTTGCACTTCTAAATGTGGGGATGGTGTTTGCGATTTTAATACGGAAAGTATAAATAATTGTCCCCAAGATTGTAAGAATTCTTGTGTTGTTTATTATCCTATAAATTCTGCTGCTGGTGAGGTAATGAATAAAACAGACTATAAAATAGATTCTTGTGTTGTGAAGAGGGGGGATGGTTATTTTTGGTATACTGGTCAATGTAGCGGAGAGAATTGCTTTTCTGAGAGTAATCATTGTGAAGGTGAGAATATAATTGATGAAATGCATCCTTGTAAGGATGGATGTGAGGATAGTGCCTGCGTTGTTTTGGATATAGGTATTCCTAAGTTAGATAATAAGTCGTCAGATAACAAAATAACTAATGAAAAAATTAAAGGTTCTGTTTTAGGTACTAGGTATCCAGCATTAGAAAATAATTTATCAGATAACAAAACAATTAATGAAAAAAACAAGACATTTCATCTTTCAAATGGCAGAAATGCATTGATAAAAATTTTACCTGAAACTGCCTCAGAGCGTGCACGGGAACAGTTAGGTGACCTTGGATTTAATGTGACTCTAAAGGAAGTTGGTAAAGGGAATGAGACTCAGGTAGTATATTTAGTAGAGGGAGAGAAAGAAGATAGAATTTTTGGATTGTTTAGGGTTAAAGGAAAGGTTTCTGTAGAAGTAGATGCCGAGACTGGTGCTGTTGTTTCTATGCATAAGCCTTGGTGGGCTTTCTTGGCTAGCGGTATCTGATTTGACAAAGCTTATAAATCGTTTATATTATGTTTGATCTGCTGTTGCTGCGAGCTTCCTCACTTCTTTGCGGAGCTTCTCGCTGCCGCAGACAAACAGGCCTCATCGTCTAGTGGTTAGGATATATCCTTGACGTGGATAGGGCGGCAGTTCGATTCTGCCTGGGGCCATTTTCATAAAGTTCTTGTTGCATACAGAATCTAATAGGATAGATGATTCTGCATATGACCATACTTACTAATTGAAATATACAAAAGATTTAATAGTTGTAATAAGTTTCTTTCCTTATCATGGTGGAGAAAAGAGGGTTGGCACCGATTTATATTGTAATTATAATTTTTATTATAATTGTTGGCTTGGTTAGTATTTATTTTGCTTTATTTTCTAATAATGTTTTGTATAGCCCTATGATTAATGATCCTGGTTGCGTGAAAGCTGATTTGATTGGTGGACCAGACCAAACACCAAATGGACTGGTTACAAACAGTGAAGTCCTATATTTGAAAACAAAAGTAAACTGTAATGTTACAACGGATATTGAATGTGCTCGTTTAGATATTCTTGGAGGACCAGGCCAGACTCCAAATGGACAGGTTACAAACAGTGAAGTTCTTTATGTAAAATCAAAAGTAGGCTGCCCATTACAAGCACCAACTTGTTATGATTCTGATGCGAACGATACAAATCCTGAGTTTAGGCAGTCTTACACGGCAGGTTTTGATGGTACTATGGGCATTAAAATTGCTGATTCGTGCGATGATAGCAATACATTATTTGAGAGGAAGTGTATGAATAGTGTTGTAAGCGGGGAGCATATTAATTGTAAAAACTTTGGAAGTAGTTTTTCTTGTGTTAATGGTGCGTGTGTAAATAGCGGCATTGTTTCTGCACAGAATTGTAGTGTTAATATTGATGGAGAGATGATTAATGGATGTAGTCTAGAGGGTTATGAAAATTTATCTTCTGATACTATCGAAGTGCTTTTTGTTTTAAGAGCTCTTGAAGAAAGCATCAGTAACAGTAATGTAGATGATATTTTTGCTCCAACTGTAGCGCAGAAACAGACATTTACTCAGTTCATTAATTCAGTAAATGGGGTTGATTCTCCTGGAATTGCTGTAGTAAATAAGTCTTATTATAGAGTATTTGAATTTCCGCAAGATAGGACTTTATTTGTGCCTCAGATTGATGATAATGCTCAATCTATAAATTATTATCTTGTGACTTATGATAATAGAGAGAAAATTTTGTTTGCTTCAAAGAATAAATCACAACAAGAGTGTACAGTAACTTACGGAAATGATTTTCAATCGATATATGATGATTTACGATGCGTCTTTTCTAATACGATAAGAGATAATCCTGATTCTCCAAGATATTTATTCTTTAATGGTATTGCTCAGCAGAATATTAGGAATTATTTGGATGAGCAGGAAACGAGAGGTGTTGTAACTTGGTATGATTTTGATAATGTAACTGGAGAAGTTGAAATAAATTATACATTCAGTGATGTTCCTAGTTTGTATGAAATTTATTTGAGTGAGAATAATCTTTATGGACCGATACCTAATGTGACTGACACTGCTTTTATGATGAATGATTTTGTTAACAATCAAACATTCTTTGTATCATATGAGGGAATTTTAGGAACTGATTTTTATGCTGCTGAGGATCCTAAAATATCTATAGCTGTACTCCAGACACTTGTTTCTGATTGGCCATACAACGAGAAAGCTAGCAAGATAGTTAAAATACTCAAACAGAGAAATGTTGACGTATCGACTTGCTATACTGATAAATCAACAATATTTTCAACTAATACTTCTTGGAGATGGGATAACATTAATACAAATGCTACACTTGAATCAATGGATTCTTTGTGTAATATTAAAGCAACAGAGCAGGGCTTGAAAGGAAATTATAAAGCCTGGTTTAGCACTCAAGGAAATAATGCGCGAGATAGACTATATCATTCGACAACGCCGTATGTTCTTCCAACGGGAGAGGTTGTTGCAAATAATTTTGATGATTTAATAAACGGACAGATAAGACATCCTATAAGTAATTATTTGGCTAACGATTTAATTGTAACTTCTACAGATGAAAATGGATATTATGCTGCTGGAAGTGAGTGTACAAGGTCTTGTAGCACCTTAGATAGAAATGGTAATGGATATATTGATTCTGACGGTAGCCAACCTATTTATTATGGCTTCGATCATATCGCATTTAATGTATGCAAAGATAGGAAGTTTAACCAGCCAGTTAGAATAACGAATGAAACTGATAGTTCGGAAGAGTTTTCTTATCAAGGCTCAAGCATTTCTAATGGGAAAGTTGTATGGTGGAGGGCAAAACCAGGAAGCGGGCGCGGTATTTACATGTGTGATTTTGCAAAAGACGGACAGTGTCCGTCAACGAATACTTGTGCAGAAGTTGGCGGAGGGTGCCTTGTAAGCGATAAAAAAACATATGTTACTTTTGATAATAATGGTATACCATCACCTAAGATAAGCAAGGATATTATTATTTATAATATGTTCGAACAACCTCCGGTTAACTGGTCAGCAAGTGGAGGTACTTATAGAGTATTGTATTATTATGATATATTTTCACATCAGACATATAAGATATATGAAGGTATTAACGGTTATACTATTTCTGATAATATTATTGCATGGCAAGCAAAAGTATGTACTCCGAGCACATGTACTACTAATACCTATTATTCATGTAACGTTCTTCTTGGAGCAAATAGCGGAGGTTGTCAGGCAACGAATAAAATAGCAATAAGTGTAGAAAGTTATGGGCAATTGAGTAAACACCGTTCTGGAGATATTGTTGTGTATCAAAATGGGACTGCTACTGTTTCAGAAATATTCGCATGCAATGTAGTCGAACATCAAGATTGGTGTGTTTCGGGCGGGGCTATTCAAGTAACAAACGATGGTTTACAGAATTCTGCTCCAGCTATTTCTGGAAGTAGAATTGTGTGGTGGGCATATAACAGAAATTTAGACATGCAATACGTAAAAGAGTGTGACTTAACTAAAAATGGACAGTCAGGAGGGTGTCTTGCAAATGATTCAAAAATAGCCATAGACACTAGCCAGCGTCTTGGATTTCCTTCTATAGAAGGCACAAAGATTGTGTATACTAGGATTATTGGTAAGACTACAGATGGTTATGATAATTATGATGTTTTCCAGTATGATCTTTCTAATAATTCTTTAGAAGGATGTGGATGGGCTGATTTGAATAATGATTCCAAGATTGATGATAGTGATGCTTCTTTATGGAACGCATGTTATTACAAGCTGACTGATAAAGTTGGAGGATTTATTGTTGGAGGAAATGCTTCTGCGATGAGTAGTGCGTGGACAAATGGGAAAAAAGTTTCTTCTTGTGGTTCAGTTGATAAATTGAATTTATATTGTGTGGAACAGCCAGAGGATGATCAGTGTTCTGCTTCAGCTTCTGGTGTAACTGCACAACGAAATTCAAGTATAATTGGACATTCGATAACTGGGAATGCGATTACGGGAAATGCAGTTATTAATCCAGTAGATCCAATTGTTTCTGCAACACTGGATAATTATTATGATACTGCGCACGCTGTTGTTCCTTACGGGAAGAAAGCTGTTCTTTTTCAGTTAATTACCACGAAAACTTTAGAGGACGTTGGGAATAGGCTTGAGCAAGAAAGAGAGTTTAGGCGATTATCTAAATTTGGTTATATTCCTATTGTTGTATCACTTAAGCGCAGCATCTTTAAACCAAAACCTGAAGATTTTAAAATGTTTGAAAAGATAAATTATTATCTTAGAGATCCTACTGTGCAAATAGTATACTTAGATGCTCATGGATCATCAACTGATGGAAAATTTCTTCTTGAATGCTGGGATAAAAAAGAGTCTGCAAAAAATAGATTGAATCACCTAGTGAGTATGACTGGGAGTCCTTTCAAAACACTTTGGCTTTCGCAGGGTTGTATACCTAATAATAAAGTATATGGTTTTTGGGAGACTGTGAATATGAAGCTAGATGATGATTCGAAAGGAGGATTTGACATTCCAGGTTGGGGTATTCTGGCTACTTATGATGATCTCTTTTCTGTTTCTACACGTAAATCAATGCTATTTGCTGGTACTTGTTACGGTGGAACATGCATAGACGCACCTAATGTAAACCAAAAATTTAATGATATTATGTCTAGTTCGAGACACGTATCTGTTTATACCTTTAGTTATGTTAGAGATCTTCGTACATTCATGGATTACTTTTTGACAGAACGTCGTTATAATGAGATTGCCTATACAAAAAGTGGGCTTCTCTTTACTCCTGGTTCAATTTTTGGTGCTATTCATACTCAATGGGACCTAGATTCGAACATGTATCACATTTTGGCTCATAATTGTTCATATATTATTAATCCAGGTGTTGGCGATAGGCTATTTAGTGATCGAATCTTAGCTGATTATTCAAATAAAGAGTTTTGTTATATGAATTATTTGGGAGGGAGAGGTCCGCCTACTGAGATTGCACCTAGAGTTACTGATGCTGGTGTTATTGCAGAAGCAGGAGTATATGGTCAGGTAAATGGAGATATTATAACTAAGGGATACATTATTAGTTTTAATACTCCTATTTATGCTACTCCTGGTACACCTGCTCCAGTGAATAAAGATAGTTTGTGGGTGGGGGCGAATGGACCTTCAGAGCCGGATAGTCACGAAAAAGCTTTATGTCCTGATTGGCCATATAAAACTCTTCCTCATTGGGTGGGTCCTTCTGGGCAACTTTGGAGTAATAGTATTGCATGGGAATTTTGTTGGCCTTATGCTTCTGGGAGAACTGGTTTTGACGTTAATGATGAATGTATTCAGGATCCTGTACCTCAACAATATTGGGATGATGGTAATTTAGGAAATACAAATAGAATACTTCTTAATACTGAGTTTTGGTCAAATAGAGCAGAGAGAGATAGTTGGCCAGATGGACAGTTTGAGAAAGTAACTGTAACTGGTTCAAAAATAAAATCATGGCCTGCGAAAATACCATTTAATGGAAATCCAAAAGCTGGAAGTGTTGGCGGTTCTAACGCATGGAATGCATATGGTTATCTTCAAGATGTACCTGGCGGTCCATTTACTCCAATTAATGAATTGCCTGTTTG
>JAUSKH010000055.1 GCA_030647095.1 Nanobdellota archaeon
GCTTTACCGTCGGTCTCCATCCTCTTAAGAGAGAAAAGAAAAGAGAGAACACAAATTAGGATATTTTTGAGTATAAATAACTTTCTTTCTCAGTTTTTAGTTAGAAACTTGAGATGTTACCATTTATGGTTTACTTAACAGAAAGATAAGTCAAATATTATTTATTTAAATTAAATCATTCTATTTTATGGAGAATTCGGTTGATTATGTTACTTTTAGTTAAAATTCTCTGTAAATAATAATTCAGGTTCTTGTGACCTATAGAAACCGTTATTTTTTATAGTTATTCGTGATTCTTTTGTTTTTTCTACTCTTCCTATTTCTTTAGCTGTGATGCCGTGTGAGAAAGCTACTTTCATAACATTCAAATGGTCTGGGGTTATTATTAACATTCCTTGTCCCATGTTCCAGGTCTTGTACGCCTCCCTATCTGGAACATTTCCTAATTCTTGAACGTATCTCAAAAATTCAGAAGGTTCAAATGGATTGTAAATATTGGCATCTAATCCAGAAGGTTTCAATACTCTTCCTAGCTTTCCAGGAATTCCTCCTCCAGTTATATGTGCTACTCCGTGAACTTCTGCTTTAGGGGTACCTTCAAATCCGCCGAACATATCGACTACTGCTGCACAATATATCTTTGAAGGAATGAGTGCTAATTCTGCTAGGTTTTTTCCATTGTGTTCTTTTTCATGCCAGTTTTCTCCGTGTGCATCTTTCATTATCTTTCTCACTAAAGATAATCCGTTTGACCTAAAGCCTTCTTCTGCTAAACCTATTATATAATCTCCAGGTTGTATCTCTTTTCCTGTAAACATTCTGTCTTTTTTTGCAAACCAAACAACTGCAGCTCCCCAGTTGTAGTTGAACTCGCCGTATCCGCCTACTCTGCTTCCTAGTTCTGCTACTTCTCCGTTTACAATAGCAACGTTTGCTGCTTTGGCTGCTTCAATATAACCTTGAGCTAGTTGTTTTACTTTCTCTATATGTGTTTCATTTCCTTTTCCTAGTGAGTTAACGTCTAGGATTGAGCCTATTAGAACAGGTTCGGCTCCACGCACTACAGCGTCGTCGCAGACCATTGCAAATAAATCGTGTGCAATTGTTCTATGATTATTGATTCTTTCTGCTAATTCCATTTTTGTTCCAACGCCATCAAAACCTATATTCATTAGAGTTCCTTCTGGCAGTCCTGAAACATCAATAGCTCTAACCCCTGAGAAATCATCAAATGGTACAATTAATTCTCCTAACTTGCCCTTTCTATTTTCCCATGTTTGTTTTGCAGCATTATAAAGAACTTTAGAAGCGTCGTCTCCTAATTCTATATTGACTCCTGCATCAGCATACGTTATTTGGTTTGTCATTTAAGCAGCTTCCAATTTTAACCCATTTGGAATTTTGGTGCAACCTCTATTCTATGAGCCATTTATAGAAGTAAAAAAGATGCTTAAAATAGTTTTCTTCCAATATTTTTATTTATTTTGAGTAGTCATATAAAGCAGATTATGATTGATGTAAAAAGGTTTATATATAAGTTCCACCTTTATATTTTATAACTTAATTATTTTGATTTTTAGTTATTCTGTTCTTTAATTTAATAAAAATTACAAGAGCAAAACAGAAAAGCAAAAAGGAGGTTTATTTTATATGGTGGATATAACAAGCATTCTGTTATTTATGCTAGTTGGCCTAATTGCAGGATGGTTAGCTGACGTAGTTGTTCCGGGAATAGGTTTTGGACTTATAGGTGATATGATAGTTGGAATTGTTGGAGCACTTATAGGTGGTCTGATATTTGGAGCGCTTGGAGTTTCAGCTGGTGGTCTTTTGGGCTCAATTATAGCTGCTTTTGTGGGTGCTGTAATCTTACTAGTTATTATAAAACTAGTAAAGAGGTCATAAATCTTGATGGATAATAAGCCGAAAAGTCTTTAATCTTTTGTTTTTATATTGTTTTATGAAAGTAACCAAATATGGACATTGTTGTTTGTTAATTGAGGAGAAAGGTTTGAGAATTCTTACCGATCCTGGGGGTTATTCAACTGCTCAGAACGATGTTAAGGATATTGATGTTATTTTAATTACACATGAACATGCGGATCATATTCATATTCCTTCTTTGAAAGATTGTATAAAAAATAATCCTGAAGCTAGAATAATTACAAATAGAGGGGTTGCAAAATTGCTAGATCCTGAAGGAATTAAATATGAAATTGTTGAAGATGGAGAGAAAATTGAAATTAATAGGGTTTTGATTGAAGCGATTGAAGGAAAACATGAATTTATTTATAATGGTTGGGCAGATGTACAAAATACTGGTTTTTTTATAGGTGATAGATTGTTCTATCCAGGAGATTCTTTTCATAATCCTAGGAGGCTTGTTGATATACTTGCACTTCCTGTTGCTGGTCCATGGTGTAAGATTTCTGATGCAGTGAAATATGCTATTAAAGTAAAGCCTAGGATTGCTTTTCCTGTTCATGATGGTGCATTAAAGATAATGGGTGGAAATCATAAAGTTCCTGAGAAAGAATTACCAAAACATAATATACAGTTTGTTATATTAGAAGATGGAAAGGAGACGGAATTGTAAAATGAAACGCGCATTTATTATTCATGGGTGGGACTTTAATCCTGAGATGCATTGGTATCCTTGGTTGAGGAAAGAATTGGAGAAAAAGGGATTTGAAGTTATTGTACCTGAGATGCCTAATACTTCTGAGCCTGAAATTGATGAATGGGTTTCACATTTGAGGAAAGTTGTAGGAAAGTTGGATAGTGAAACTTATTTTATTGGGCATAGTATTGGATGTCAGACTATAATGCGATACTTGGCAGGTGAAGATTATGAAGGAAAAATAGGGAATGTGGTTTTTGTTGCTGGATGGTTCAATTTAGATAACCTAGAAGGTGAGGAAGTTGAAGAAATTGCCAAACCTTGGTTGGAAACTTCTATTGATTTTAAAAAGGTAAAGAGAAAGCTTAGTGGAATTACGGTCTTTTTGTCAAGTAATGATCCTTACAACTGCCTAGAGGAAAATAAAAAGATGTTTAAAGATAAGTTGGGGGCTAAAGTGATTGTCTTAGAGGATAAAGGACATTTTACAATGGATGAAGGTGTGATTAATATACCTGAGATTTTGAGATTAATTTAGTGAGTTTAGTGCAATAATCTTTATAATATCAAATTAATAAATTAATTTATGGTTAACCTTGATAAAGAATTAAGGGACTTTAATTATAGAAGAATATATGTAAATTTAGAGGAGATATTTCCTAAATTAAATTTGGAAAAAGTTAGAAAAAGATTTTTCTCTTTAGAAAGTGATAATCCTCATCAGACTATATTCAATGTGGCTAGGGAATTATGGAATGGAGGATACGAGGCAATATTAAATGAGTATGGTTTTTGGGATAAGAAATATTCTAATTTTTCTGGTCATTGCCACCAATGCACTCCTGCTTTAGGTTTAGCGCTTAAATCTTTAGGATTTATTGTTGATTATCTTGAATGCCGTAGGGTAAATGAAGATTATTTAGAAAGCGGGATAATAAAGCCAGTTTCTCCTATGGAAGAGCCTAATCCACAAATGAAAAAAGAGTTTTGTGGGATTGGTAGAATACCTTACTGTTGTTTAGAGGTCAAAATTGGTCAGGATAATTTCCATCTTACTGGGAAGCACTTAAAACCTAAAGGCGAAGGAGCTATTGCTTTGTTAACGCCTGCCTGTTATAGAGATTTTGTTGGCGTTTTCAGACATCAAGATAATAATAACAAGAGCGGAATATACCTTGATAGTGTTGTTCCTGCAAGTAATCCTAATAGATTAGATTTAGGAAGAATGGTGGTTTGGAAAAAACAAACTGAAAGAGATCCAAAACCAGAGTTATTTGCAACATATTTGAGAATGGGTCTTTTATAATAGTATTTTTTTAAAGAATTTTATCTAAATTTTTATCGTTTGTTAAAATAGCGCTTTCAAGGTCTTTCTTTGAAACTTTCTTTATATTGTTCTGAAAATTAGTCGTAAATTTGACAAGTTCATCGGCTAACATTTGTTTAACTTCTCCGCTAAGTATTTTTCCAGACTTATAATCATCAAATAGCTTTTTGCTTTGTTTATCATCTAGGAAGAATTTTGAAAGGTATATGCATGAAATATCAACATCTGGGTTTCCTCCTAGTTTCCTGTGTTCTTCCACTGTTTTTTGTCCGCCTGAAAAGGCTATTTTTGTTTTCTTAATTATTGATTTTGAGTCTTCTTTGAGAAAAATAGCATTATTTTTTGATTTTGACATTTTTTCCCCATCTATGCCTGGCATGAAGGTTATGTGGACTACAGATGGTTTTTCGTAGCTTAATCTTGAAGCTATGTCTCTACATATTCTAAGATGTGCATCTTCATCAGGGCCTATAGGCACTAAAACATTTTTTATTTTGAATTTTTCTTGTGGAAATAGAATATGGGCTGATTGCACTGCAGGATAGAAATGAAGCCCGATATTTTCTTCATTTTTGTAACCGTATGTTGCTTTTATTTCTGAAAGGTTGATTTTTTTTGATAGTTTTATTGCAAGGTTGTAAATATTTGTATAAATTTGGTCTATAATAAAGAAGGTTTTGTGCGGGTCGAAACCGTAAGCTAATAATTCTTTGGCTAATTCTAATGAATTTTTTAGAGCTTCCTCTTGCGAGGAAACTTTTCCAGCAACGTAGCTTTCATCATCTGAGATTGGTATGAACACTGGAACGCCAAATTCTTTCTGGAAATAAAGATTTGTATCGAAAACAGGTTTGTGGCCTAGGTGAATAGTGCCTGAAGCGTTGAAACCAGAGACTATTGCACATTTTTCCCCTTTTCTTAATGCTTTTAAGAATTTTTCAAAATCCCTGTGAGAATAAATCAGATTTTTATTAAAAGTATAGAAATCTGGAAGATCGGAAATACTGGAGATCGGACTAGCTCCGAACTCTTTCACTAGTTTCTCATTGTCTTGTAATAATGTGTTTTCCATTTACCCATAAAAGAAAGGAGGTTTATAATATTTGTCTTGTCAAGAACATCTGGTTCTTGAACATGCTCAAGACACTACCGCACCATGAATGGTGCGGTTTTCTGTCAAGTGTCTTAACATAATACAAAATGTAACAAATGGGTAATACGCCCCAGCGATATGTTTAACCTTATCAGGCTGTCCCATAATTAGTAAAGTATAAATACTAGTTTATCGTCGGTATATTAACTAAATAAATTATTTTACCGACTGTAAAATAAAAGGAGATAAAATGACATATCTAAATTCTTTCAAAGGCCAAGACTGGCTTTTGC
>JAUSKH010000057.1 GCA_030647095.1 Nanobdellota archaeon
ATTCAGGTTTTTGCATATTATCACACCCCTACAGACTATATAAAAATATATTCACTAAAGACTCTTACCGTATTTCCACATAAATTCAAAATATGACTTATAAGCCTTGGCAGCAGAAGCGTTTTCTATTATTATTCCTTCAGGTTCATCAGTCCAGATAATAATAGCAATCTTATCTCCATATATGTTAGTAACTGCCGGACTCTCTGCAATTCCTGGTAAATACTGATGGTGAGAAGTCTTTGAGTCCAATTCAGTTCTTCCTTTTCTTAGTAGCATCTGAGTCTTAATTCCTTTTTCCTTCTTCATTCTATCAAACTGGTAAGCGAAATCAGGCATTTTTTCAGAAAACTGCCCTTCACTTCCAAAAACATAATTATCCTTACCAGTTCTTATTATATCTAAGAAAACACTCTTCACTCCCTTAATTCCCTTAAACAATCTAACCTGTCCCTCTATCTTCTTTCTCTTATGCCGTTCTTCGAGTTCTGGTAATATGGATTTAACTTCTTCTTCTCGCTCTTTCAGATATTCCAACATTCTCTTTGGACCTACTGCCTGAAACCATTTTATCTTCCCAATCATAACATAACTAACAAAACCTTTATCGAGAAGCATTTGAATTGCGTTATAAGCACTGCTTCTATCAATTTTAGCAAGTTTAGCTATTCTACCTGCCTTCATACTTCCTTGATCATTAAGAGTAAGATAAACTTTAATCTCATTCTGGCTCAATCCAATTCTCTCAAGAGTTTTTGCTATATCAACCATTAAATTTCCTGATTCCTAAATTTACCTTTATACTTAGCATTTCCCGCACACATCTCTAAAACAATCTGACAAATCTTAATTCCAGGAATTAATTTTATAGCCTGTTTTCCTGAATTAAATACCTCAAGCACTTGCCTATTATTTACTCCGGGAGCAATAAATGGAGCAGTAATATGGCTCATCAATCCAATTCTAGCAAACCTGCTTCTTGAATTAAGCCAACCGCATATATTTCCTGGCAAAGTTATCTTTTCTTTGGTAATTCCTAATACAAGCTCACCAGGTTTCAACAAATATCCTTTTGAGATATCAACAACTTTAGTAATTTTCTTATAATCGATATTCTCATTTAGAATTAAAACATTATCATCAACAAAAACTCTTATTTTATTGCCTAAAGTTAAATCGATTGAAGCAGGTCCAATTGACCTTTTATCAAATGGCTCTACTTTTATCTCCCCCATCTTAATCTTCTCAATTAAAACATCTCTCGTTAGTATCATTCTCTTCTCCTTTTCAAGAGAACAGCTCCAGCTATTTAAGCTCTTCCATCTGTTGTAGATTTTTAATCTACAATTTATCTAATTCCCATTGAGCAAATCTTTGTAAGGTATCTTTCGCTCCACATTCTGACCAATATATTCTATCCGTCTTTCCTCTCGCAAAATCTTGTTTTGCCATCCTATCACATTTGCAAGTAATAAAAGCGAGTTTACTTGCTTCCCCAGATAAAGTCTGAGCAAACGGAACTGCGGCAACACCAAGATGAAGATAAACTCTCTGTATAACTGAATTATTTTCTTTACTTAATGGAAAGTTCAGCATTCCTTTGATGTTATCTTCATCGCTACTATTCCATGCGCTAGGATTACTATAGCTATAAAAGAGTAAATCATTAACATTTCCCTTATAGATTCCTGTTGGAAAAGTCTCAATCTTTCTAGGGGTAATGATTGCGCTAATTTTTCTATATTCTTCCATTTTTCATCTTCTTCTAGATGAACTCATTATGCTTAAAAACTGATTTTCTGCAAGAGAGATAGTATTAGGTTTTCTATACTTATCTATATCCTTACCTCTAGCTTTAAAGTAACTCTCTAATAAATCATTGATAACTTTACACTCAGGATTTCCAGAAGCCCTTAAATTCATGATTACATCGTAAGGATGCTCCATTACAGGAGATCCTATACCTTCATTTGCATAACTTCTCATAAGCCCATTAGCATTTTGATCATCGAGTATTTGATAAGCTCTCTCTTTATCTCCATTGCTAAGTGCACAGCGTATGGCACATAAATAATTTTCTTGTGCTTCTCCCCTAGATGTGCTTTTTGCTTTTTCTTCAAAGATTCTAGAGCAAATAGAATTAAGTTCTATCTGACTTTCTTTATCTAAAGTTCCAACCATTGCTCCTATCTTATTTCTTGCATTTGCATTATTATTTTCTTTAAAGATATCTCTTAGTTTTTGTTCTAATTTATTCATTCTTTCTTCCTCCTCTTGTGTCCCTTTCGGGCTGCTTCATTGCGTCGTGCTCAGTATAAATTTGTTTTACCAAGTATACTCTTCCTTCATCTTTCGTGTTAGCATATTCTCCAGAAAATTCTTTATAAGAAAGTATTTCTTCAGGCTCAGCATCTCGAAAGCCGCCACACTTCTTGTAAATTCTAACTCTTTTATCTCCTGCAAATGTCCTAGCCAATATTTTTTCTATTCCTTCTTCAGCAAGAGCCTCGAGTGATCTTCTAAAAAGTTTCATGGCTTCAAGATTATTTCCAGGTAATGCAAACCATCTGCAAGCATAAGCCAGTTTATCTTTGAGATCTAGATGATAAGATATTCCGAGTGCTATTTTGTTCTGAGAATCTGTTCCGATAAAGATCGCCCACTCAGGACTTTCTATTCTTGAAGTTATTTTTTCTACACTTTCTCCTAGAGCTTGAGGATTGTATTTACTCATTACTCGATATGCGGCTGTTTGTGCTTCGGCTATCGCTCTTGAATCTTCTACTCGTGCTCTTATTAGCCTGTTTCCCATATCCATACACTTTTCCAGAAAAAAGCCTATTTAGTAATATGTTGTAGAATATTCTACAACAGATATTTATCTAGCCACTTTTCGCACAAATATTACAATGGAGGACCAAAAAGCATGACAACAAAAAGAACAGAAGGCATGGTGGAACGCATCTTTACTAGACACACGCCACATAGAAGTATAGGGAGAAGAAACTATGCAAGAATAACTATCTGGGCAGGTACTAATCTAGGACACCAAGTCTGGCTAGAGACAATAGGTGGAGAAAAGGGAAAAATATCTGAGAGAATGAGCAACCACGAAGAAAACTACCAGCACCTAGTCGGTCAGAACATTATCTACAACCTCAAAACAAACAGATATACTGGCGACCAATGCGGATTTATCAGGCACGAATAGAAATGGAGCAAACAGCAACCGACATAAAAGCAAAAATTGCCGAGCTTAGACAGCGCTACTCAAAGCTAAGAATGTTCTGCGGAAGACAGCACATAAGCCAGCAGACAATAAACGAATACAGCACAGCCATCAAACAGCTTGAAGCCCAACTAAACTAGGAAAAGAAAATGGAAGAAACAAAACAAAAGCTAAAAGTCTTAGTAGGAGACGACCAACTGGGAATAGAAGGAAGCATATCTCATAAATCATTCCTTAGATGTTGCGGGCATTTAGCAAACTTTGACTTCTCATTCCAACCAGATAAATTCATAGAAAAAGCAAAGCAAGGAAAATACGACGCACTGATAACTGATTTAAACTGGACAGATGAAGACCTAAGTAGAAAAGACAAAACTGGGTTTAGAGTTTTAGAAGCAATCAAAAATTACGCTCCAATAAGAGTCCTCCACACTTCAGATGATGAATACATACAACTAGGATACCAACACGGCGCAACACACTGCCTAGAAAAGAATCGCCCATCAACATTGTTAGAAAAAATACTGAAAGGAGGTGGAGAAAAATGGAAAGAATAGATAAAGAAGCACTCAAAAAGCTCTCAATAGATAAGACAGTTGAACTTTTAGGA
Source organism: Nanobdellota archaeon (assembly GCA_030647095.1). Classification (GTDB taxonomy): domain Archaea; phylum Nanobdellota; class Nanobdellia; order Pacearchaeales; family GW2011-AR1; genus UBA73. The sequence continues at coordinate 3,840 of JAUSKH010000057.1, forward strand.
GTAAATATTATTGATGAAACTCTCTATGAATCGAGATGGTTTACAACTTCAAGGGGAGAGAATAATAAACAAAGTAGAAATAGAAGTATTTTATACCAAGGCGCAAAGGGAGAAACAATAGAAGAGGCATATGCGTATTTTGCATATCCAGGAACAACACACTATTGCCCAGGTAATCCAATTTTCGAGAGAGACGAAGCAACAAGAAGAGGAGATAATGGGAGCAGAATAGGTATTTTAAGCAGGCATCCAATTGCTTACTTCAAAATAAAATAAAACTAGGGAAGAAAAAATAAGAGAATACTAAGAAAGGAAGTATAAACTTTAGATAATAAAGTAAAAACTATCAATTTTCCAAAACATCTAAAACTCTTCTTTCAGCTTCTTTCAAATCCATTTTAGGCAGAATAAAAGCAGCTGCTGCTTTATGCCCTCCACCTTCAAGAGCTTCAGCATATTTAGACACATCAACTCCTTTTCTAGATCTAAAACTCCCTTTGATTTTATCTTCCGATTCTGTCAAAGTAAATATAATATCAAATCCACCCAATTCTTGAAGATAATTTACAGCACTCCTTGCCTCTGAAAGAGAAAGATTCAAAGATTTTACCTCTTTTAAAGAAGTGGAGCTATAACCTACATTCAATCCACTAATTTTAACACTCCTAAAGTTCTTTATCATTAATGAATGATATTGCATTATTCTTAAAGGGATATTGAATCTAATCGCATCTGAAATCCTGTTCTGATATTCTGCACCATTTTCAATCAAAAAAGCTGCTTCTTTAATAGAATCTCCTTTCCCATAAGCAAAAAATCCTGAATCTGTGAAAATACCTAAAAGAAGCCTAGTTGACAATTCAGAATCAAATTTAACTCCAACAGATTTAAAAAATTCAAATAAAACAGAGCAACAACTGATTTTAGTATTATCTACATAATTATATTTTGCAAACCCATCATTTGAAGCGTGATGGTCTATACTGACTGTATTAAATTTATTAGACAACTTAAAATCAACAGGAACAAACTGCTTTAAAGCACCAGAATCTGGCAAGATAACCAAATCATACCCTTTTAAGTCTATATCTGCAACGCCTTTACCAAACGCTATATTCTTAACGAAGTCTGTCTCTCCAAGGGAAGAGCCAATTGGATCTTTACTCACTATATCAACTTCCACTTTACAATCTCTCTTAAGAACATATTCCAAAGCTAAACAGCTTCCCAAGCTATCACCATCAGGACCTAAATGTAAACTAATGAGTACTTTCTTAGCACTAGACAATAATTTCCAAAGCTCGCTAAAAGATAGATTAACCATTATATCTTCTCCAGAATTATTCCTTTAACACTTAGTCTTTCACATGCTTCCACAAACCTCTTAGCGTCA
>JAUSKH010000060.1 GCA_030647095.1 Nanobdellota archaeon
ATAAAGATACTGTAGGATTAACTTTGGGTTTGGGTCTTATTGCTTTAGGTTCTTCTATGAAGGCACACGAATCAGGTATTTTGGCATATTTTACAGATACTACTCGTCAATATATAGAAGCAATAGTTGATGAGGGACGTCCACAAACATATAATGTTGATAGTCATAAGGCTGTAATTGATTATAATCCTGAGAGTGGAGGTAGAAGATTAAGAATAAAATTAGATGATAAATATATATTGCAATCAAATACTGGTAGTTTTTCAAAGCTTGACCAATTATTTATTTTAAGAGGAGACAATGGTTATGTCAAATTGGAAGATAAGGCAATACTTGATAGAGAGAAGTGGCAGGCAAGTTACGAGAGGATTATAGAAAATGCTTATAATCAAAATCTACAGGCAGTTGAAAAAGCTAAGAATGATGTAGTTTATCCTTAGTTTATTAAAAAAAGAATAAAAATAAAAAAAGATTTATATTTAAGCTAAGACTTTTTCTTGCAAAGATCCTACCATTCTTTTGTATGCTTGGTGTCCTGCTTCGTACATACCTTGTAAAACAAGACCAGATACATTTTGTAAATCACTATAAACTCCACCCCATATTTCTTGGGAGTCGCTTCTTGCATTTACAGCTTCAACTATTCCAGGTCCTATTTTGTTATATTTTACATAATCTCTTTTTCCTGAAAAAGATGCTAGAATGTGGTTTTTTGTAAGGTCTTTTATTGTCCTGTATTCCAGAGAATCTTTTACTGGTATTCCTCTAGCTTCTAGGCAAGCAGTTGTTATGTAACAACCACATGGTTTGTCCGAGGTATCACTGCTATCTTCTCTTCCTCTATCATTTCTACCATGATCATATCCTTTATTGTAGCATACTTCCTCGTCACTGAAGTTAATACCGCTAGAAAGGGATTGTGCTATATCATCTAAAAAAAATCCGTTTTTGCCATCTTCGTCTCCTTTGGCATACGCTTCATTATTTGAATCTTGACTCATTGTCCATTTACCTCCTTTCATGTATTTTTTATTTACCATATAGCTTGATGGAAGAATTAGGAATATATGTTTGGTAGAGAAAAAAGCAACCTAAAAGTTTATTAATTGTTCATGTGCTTTATTTTAATGGGATTATCGATGTTGGAAGGAGATTCTACAAAGGAAAGAATTATTGGAGTTTTATCTGTGACATGGCCATTAACAGCTAAGAAAATTCATAATGCTTTAAGAAAAGAGTATAATCTATCTTTAACTTATCAAGCAACTTATAAAGCTATAAAAGAGTTAACAGAGGAAGGAATTTTGGAGAGAGGAAAAGAAGGATATATAATAAACACAGAATGGTTGATAAGGCTCGGAGATTTCAGCAGGAAAATAAAGGACCAGTTAGAGTCTATAAACTATAAACGAGAGATAAAAACAGCTTCAAAAATGACCTTTAAGAATCATGATGAGTTCCTAAAGTTTCATGTTGACTTTATAGAAGATATAATAAAAAAAGAAGGAAAGCTCGATATGGTTTTCCATTATAGGCATGTTCCATACGCATTTATGTTATCTGAAGAGCACATGAAAAGGCTTAAAACTTTGATGCCAAAAATGAATTGGAGAATTATATCAAAGAAAGATACACCTGTAGGTAAATGGAATGCAAAACAATGGGCGAGGTTCGGAGTTAAGTCAAAACTTGGAGCAGATATATTTGCGGATAGTCTAATAATCATGAACGATTATATATTAAACATCTATACTAGAAAAGAATCTATAGAAAAATGGGACGAGAGAGTAAAAGAACTTGCTAAGTATGAAGTTCGTCCATTTATTGACGAGAAAAAAAGGAAGAACACAGTAATAACAATGATAAAAGACAAAGAACTTGCATCTATTCTAAGGCAATATGGTTAGATGATATAAGAAGTTTTATAAAATTCAGTGATATGAGTTAAATATGGAACATTCGTTTATTGCATTTACTAAGCACAATCCTAAGTATTCATATCTTAACCATCCTGAAGAAGATTCTTTTCGTTATTTATTTGGGAAGGATAAGATGGTGGTTGTTGTTGCAGATGGTGTAGCAAGAGACCCTATTGGAGTTAGCGAATTTCCTGATAACTCTGATAAAGAAGCTATGAGTAAGTTAATGGAAAGTTATCCAAGACCTAGCCCTGCTAAAAAAGCATCAGACACCTTTTGTAATACTTTCATAAAATATGATAAAAAACTAGTTATTTTAGATATTTTTAAAGAATGTAATAATCAAATAAAGAAGCTGAATAAGGGTCTTGTTGTAGATTATCTTGAGAATGATTTTGCTGCGTGTGTTGCTAGCGGAGGAATAGTGGAAAGTAATATTTTATATTATGGTTTTATAGGGGATTGCGGTGTATGTGTCTACGATGAGAAATTCCAAATATTATTCAGAACTTCCGATGAAGTGCAAGGCAGGAAAATACATGAAGAAGGCAGGAAACTTGGAAAAAATAGAAGACAAGCAGAATGGAGAGCACGAGTTAGAAGCCATTATAGGAACAATAAGTCAAACTCTCTTTCATATGGCGCTTTAACTGGCGAGAGTTCAGCGCTGCATTTTATAAAAACAGGTAAAATTAATGTTAAAAAGGGAAATACTGTTATTTTTTATTCTGATGGTATGGCTCCTCTTATTTATTCTGAAATTGTTCCTAAAATGAAAAATCTGGGAGACCTTGAGAATTATATTGCTAAGAACTTGGAAGAAATGGAAGGTACAGAGGGGACAATTGTTGCTATAAAGATATGAAAATTTCTAAAAACTGATTGAAAGTAATGTTTATAAAGGAGTTCATTAGTTATTTTATTATGGTTGAGAATCAAAGTAGCTACAGACATATTGATATTAATACGTATGATTTTGACATGGCTATTGAACTGGAGAGAATACTTGTTAAAGATTCTATTCCAGATGAGTGTGATGAAAATACTCTTTTTCGTTTTTATGATATCAATAGAAATGATCTAAGTGCAATGGTTAAAGGTAGTCCTTGTCTTGGAGGTTATTTAGAAAGTTGTGAAGTGCGTGATAAAGAGAATAATGGAAATATTATATGGCCAATAATGGATAGAGAAGCTAATGATAAAAGAAGACTTGTGGACGTTCTATAATTACTAATTATTTTAATATACATCTTATAGGCTCTTATGATGTCATGACAGTTTTACCGTCGATAAATGTAAAATAATGGTAGAAAGGTTTTTAAAGGAAGTTTTGTTCTATAACTCATCTAAAAGACGTTAAAATAAGGTTAAAATTTTAAAAATGCAAGATAAAAAGGCTGCTGCTGAGGCGTATAGCGCAGGTAATATTAAGGTATTAGAAGGTCTGGAAGGAGTAAGAATGCGTCCGGCTATGTATATTGGTAATACAAGTAAAAGTGGTCTGCATCATCTTGTATATGAGGTTGTTGATAACTCTGTTGATGAGGCAATGGCGGGTTACTGCGATAGTATTGTCGTTGTGTTGAATAAAGATGGTTCTGTAACTGTAACTGATAATGGAAGAGGTATTCCTACAGAGATACATCCTGTTTATAAAAGGCCTGCTGTGGAGGTTGCAATTACACGGTTACATGCTGGAGGAAAGTTTGACAAAGGTAGCTATGCTGTTTCTGGTGGTTTGCACGGAGTTGGAATAAGTGTTGTTGCAGCTCTTTCCAAGCATTTAAGAGTCACTATAAAAAGAGGCGGGAAGATTTACCAGCAAGATTATAAAATAGGAAAGCCTTTGCATGATTTGAAAGTTATTGGCACTTGTTCTGCTAGTGATACTGGAACAGAAATTACTTTTATGCCTGATGAAACTATATTTTCTATAACGAAGTTTGATTTTTCTGTTTTAGAAACAAGATTTAGAGAAATTGCCTTTTTGAATAAGGGTTTGAAGATTGAAATGAAAGACGAAGAAACTGGAAAGAAGGAAGTTTTTCATTATGAAGGTGGTTTGATTGAGTTTGTAAAATGGGTCAATGGTAGCAAGGACCCTATACACAAACCAATATATTTTACAAAGACTGAGAGTAAAATTGTAGTTGAGTGTTCTGTTCAGTATAATGCAGGATATCAGGAAAATGTTCTTGGTTTTGTAAATACAATTAATACTGTTGAAGGTGGAACTCATGTTGTTGGTTTCAAAACAGCTCTTACAAGGGCAATCAACGATTATGCGAAAAAGAATAATCTAATCAAGAGTGAAGGTCTGACTGGAGATGATGTTCGTGAGGGACTTACAGCAATAGTATCTGTACATGTTCCTGATCCACAATTTGAAGGGCAAACGAAGACCAAGTTAGGAAATTCAGAAGTTAAAGGAATAGTTGAAAGCGTTAGCTATTTTGCTTTGGCTGAATTTTTTGAGGAGAATCCTCCTATTGCTAAGCGCATTGTTACAAAGGCATTAGAAGCGCAACAGGCTAGAAATGCGGCAAAGAAAGCAAAGGAACTGGTTAGAAGAAAGAGCGCATTTAGTATCGGTGGATTGCCTGGAAAGCTAGCTGATTGTTCAAAGAAAAGTTCTGAAGATACTGAGTTGTATATTGTTGAGGGAGATAGCGCGGGTGGTTGTTTTGCTGGAGATGTACAGGTTGCATTAACAGATGGTAGAAATTTAAGCTTTAAGGAATTAGTTAAAGAAAATAATAATGGAAAGGAGAATTTCTGCTATACTATAAAGAAAGATGGTTCTATTGGAATAGAAAAGATAGAACACCCAAGGATGACAAAAAAGAATGCAGAGGTTATTAAGATTGTTTTAGATAATGATGAGGAAATTGTATGCACTCCAGACCATAAATTTATGTTACGGGACGGATCATATAAAGAAGCTAAAAATATTATAGTAACTGATTCTTTAATGCCTTTATATAACGAGATAGAAATTAAGACTAAATTCAATCACAAAATAAAGAAGATTGAGTGGTTAAATAGTAAAATAGATGTTTACGATATTGAAGTTCCAAATACTCATAATTTTGCCTTAGCTTCTGGAGTTTTTGTACATAATAGTGCAAAACAAGCACGCAATAAAGAATTCCAGGCAATTCTTCCTATTAAGGGAAAGATCCTTAATGTTGAGAAGGCAAATTCCTTGAAGATACTTTCAAACGAGGAAATATCTAACTTGATTACTGCAATAGGTGTGGGTGTTGGCGAGCAATTTGACGTATCTAAATTAAGATATTCAAAAACAATTATAATGACTGATGCTGATGTTGATGGTGCACATATTCGTACACTTTTATTGACTTTTTTCTTCCGCTTTATGCGTCCACTTATTGATAATGGCAACATTTATGTTGCAGTTTCTCCTTTATACAGAGTAAGAAAAAGAAAGATTCATTATGTTTATAATGAAGAAGAATTGAAACAGATTATTTCAAAGCTGGGAGGCAATGCAGAAGTGCAACGTTTTAAGGGTTTGGGAGAGATGGATGCAGAACAATTATGGGAAACAACTATGGATCCAAAAAACAGGCTTCTGAAAAAAGTTACTATTGAAGATGCAGCAATTGCCGACCAAACATTTACTAGATTAATGGGAGATGATGTAGAAGCTAGGAGGCAGTTTATTGCTCAAAGAGCACATGAAGCTGAAATAGATACATGATAACTAAAAAAATATGTCCTACTTGCGGGAGTTTTGATCTTATGCCTGTAGCTGGTGGTCTTACGGGTATATGGATGTGCAAAGAATGTGGATATTCCGGCAATATGATTGAGAAGCCAATTATTGGTGGAAATATACAAGGCGAGGATGATATGGAAGAAATGGAAGATTTTGATGAAGAGAATATTGAGAATTTAGAAAGAACTCAAAAAAGTAGTTATCCAAAGTTACCGATAAAGAAGAAAGTTGTTAATAAAAAATCAATAAAGAGATTTCCTAAACCTTCGCTATCCCCACAGCAAGCTGATGGGGTATTCCGTTCGGTTTCAAGACGGAAATCTCTAATCGCCAAATCGGACGACGCAGCAGAGTTGCGGGGTATTAAACCCAATTTAGCAATAAAAAAGAAACAAGTTAAAGGAAAGAGGAAAAAATGACGCCTAAAAAAATTGATGAAGATAGTGTTGAAGAAGAGATTGAGGCTCTTGAAAAGGAGAGAAGAACAAAAGATCAGATAGGTAGTGAGAAAGGTGTTATTGCAGTAGAAATAGTTGAAGAGATGGAAAAATCATTTATTGATTATGCAATGTCAGTTATTGTTCAAAGAGCATTGCCTTCTGTTGAAGATGGGTTAAAGCCGGTGCATAGGAGAATTTTGTATGCTATGCATTCAATAGGACTTGATTCTAGCAAGCCGACGATGAAGTGTGCGAGAATTGTTGGAGAGGCGATGGGTAAATTCCATCCTCATGGAAATCTTGCTATTTATGACTCTCTTGTAAGAATGGCACAGCCATTCTCATTGCGTTATCCGCTTGTGCATGGTCAAGGAAATTTTGGCTGTTTTACAGCAGATACTAAAATAGCATTAGCAGATGGTAGAAACTTAACATTTAAGGAATTAATAGAAGAAGACAAAAATGGAAAAGAGAATTTCTGTTATACAATAAAGAAAGATGGTTCTATTGGAATAGAGAAAATAGAAAATCCAAGAATGACAAAAAATAATGCAGAAGTTATTAAAATTGTTTTGGATAATGATGAGGAAATTGTTTGCACTCCAGACCATAAATTTATGTTGAGAGATGGTTTATATAAGGAAGCTAAAGGTATTACTAAAGTTGATTCTTTGATGCCTTTATATAATGAGATAGAACTTAAGACTAAAGTTAACCACAAGATAAAGAAAATTGAATGGTTAAATGAAAAGAAAGATGTGTATGATATTGAAGTTCCAAATACACATAATTTTGCTTTAGCAGCTGGAATTTTTGTACATAATTCGCTCGATGGTGATAGTGCTGCAGCAGATAGGTATACTGAAGCAAAATTATCAAAGATATCAAAAGAACTACTTGAGGATATAGATAAGGATACTGTTAATATGGTTCCAAATTTTGATAATTCTTTGAAGGAACCGCAAACATTGCCTGCAAGACTTCCTAATCTGTTGCTTAATGGAGCAACAGGAATTGCAGTAGGTATGGCTACTAATATTCCACCACATAATTTAACAGAAATTTGTGAAGCTATTATTTCTTATATAAATAAACCAAGCATAACCGTTGATGAACTTGCTGAGATTGTAACTGGTCCTGATTTTCCTACAGGCGGAATTATTAGTGGACAGGGAATTAAGGAAATGTACAAGACTGGGAAAGGAAAAATAGTTATGAGGGGAAGATTGAAGGAAGAGGAATCAAAAACAGGAAAGCCTCTTATTATTGTAACAGAAATTCCTTATATGGTTAATAAGGCAGAACTTGTCAAGGAGATTGCACGTCTGGCTACAGACAAAAAACTTCCTGATGTGGCAGACCTTAGAGATGAATCAGCTAAAGGAAATGTCCGTATAGTTATTGAGCTAAAGAAGGGAGTTGATCCAAAATATACTATAAATAAATTATATAAAATGACAAATTTGCAGACTAATTTTGATGCAAATGTACTTGCTCTCGTAGGTAATCAGCCTAGAATTTTGAATCTTAAGGAGATAGTTGTAGAATATGTTAAATATCGTCAGCTTGTTGTAACTAACAGAAGCAAGTTTGAACTTAAAAAAGCAGAAGGCAGATTAGAGATAGTTCTTGGTTTGTTAATTGCTTTAAAGCAGATAGATAAGATAGTTGAATTCATTAAGAAGAGTGAGAATGCAACTACTGCCCATCAAGGTTTGATGAGTAAGTTTGGTTTTACTGATAGACAGGCTAAAGCTGTTTTAGAAACAAGGTTGCAACAACTTACTAGTCTTGAAGCTGGTAAATTAAAAGAAGAAGAAAATAAATTAAAAGAGTTAATTATTTATTTGAAGAAACTTTTGGGAAGCGAACAGGAAATTTTAAGCCTTATTAAAAAAGAAGTACAAGAGCTGAAG
>JAUSKH010000059.1 GCA_030647095.1 Nanobdellota archaeon
ACAATTAAATACCCAGTGCCCCAAAGAAAATAATGGAAAAAGATATCGATAGAATCACAAAAAATCCAGATACTGACATTGTAATAAGAGTAGATGATTTTGGTGGAAAGCGCGGCTTAACTATAAGAGAATTCGTAAGGGGAGAGCGCTATAACGGATTCACAAAATCAGGAACAAGAATACCTGCAGATAAGTTTAAACAATTCAAAGAAGCCATAAATTCCATTGACGAAAAGGAATTGATGGAAGCTCCAGTTGAATCCACTTCTTCCAGTCCTCCTAGCGCTGAACAAAAAACGATTCAAAGCAGTAACGGTAGCGGACCTGCACCTGCAAAAACAACCAAAAAAACAGCTTCTAAAAAAATAGAAACAGACATTCCAGAAGAAGAATTCTAAATATTTTATCACAACAATCTATAAATATGCTTTTTTACCGGGTCTTTTATGGATTTACAAATAAAGAGAGAAAGTGAATTTTACAAACTTACACTGGAGAAAGTTCAAGAGAGCTTTGAAAGACTGACTAGGACAGAATATATTGTAAGAATGGAAAAAGTAACAACTAGCTCAAAATCTAAAAAAGGCAGAGTTATTGAGCGTAAGGAGTACGCTGCCCCAACATTATTTACTCTTGCCTCTATGCTTGCAGCACAAGTTCCTTATAATGAAGAAGACTATATAACAAAAATTAGCAAACCCTACGTCCATAAAGGACGAGTCCATCTCCATGTTTCAGACAGTGAACTAATAGATTTCTGTCATAAATATCAAGAGCAGTCAATAAAGTAGAATCTTAAATTATTGGCTTTGCACAAAAAGTAAGATTGATTAAATAATACCTCCTCAATTTTTCATGCCAGACATAAAGGAAATAGAATTCTTAGAATCTCTTGGTTACTGTTTTTAGATGTTTTTGCACAGCAACATCATCTCCATTCTTTTCAGGAAACTCGTACTTTTCAAATTCTTTCATGCCAAGAAGAGCAACGTATAATAAACTTTTTCTCGCATCAGTATATTCCTGTCCCCATGCTGTTCTTTTTGAAGCATCAATTGTTTCATTTAGGAAAGCCTCGGAAGTTAGTCCATATCCTCTCTTAAATGTTGGTAAAAATGTCTTTCTTAATGTAAGGCTCCTATTATAATCATCCGTCAATAACCCTATAAACTTATCTTCTGGTCCATCAGCATCACCAGGTCTACTATAATGAGGATTTCCAAGGTCAAAAAATTCTCCTAAAAGCAATCTGTCTACCATCCAGTTGTGCCAATCTTGGTCTGTTAAGGAATCTAAAGAAGCCCATGTAATTCCTTGGTCCCTAACGTCATCAAAAAGTATTGGGATTTTCACACCGCCCACAGTATATGCTCTGATTATATCTGCTTCAGGTACATAATCTAATTTTTCTGTATATATCATTTTTTCATAGGATATCCTCAATTTTTAAACTTTCTGGTTTGTATATAACAAAGCTTTATAAAACAAAAATCAACATAATAGCATGAATAACCAAATATATTACCCAGAAATAATATTAAAAACCTGGAGAACTGGTAGGCTGGGTGGAATGTATATGAGCCATTTCACTGATAATCCCGAGAATCCACAAATTAAAGCTCAACTAGAAATAATAGTTAACGCTTTAAAGAATAAAAAATTTAAAGAAAGATTAGCTGTCTTTAAAAAAATAAATCAACATTTGGATTATAACGTAAGAGAAGAATATTATGAAAACGCTGCAAGATTAAAAAGAATGGTAGACTATTGTAGACTAAGAATTCTTGATTAAATCACTTATCCTCTTTACCATTCTGTAAAGCAGGCGCAACAAGCGTTTCAGCTCTAGGAACAATTTTTATTTTAACAGAATTTGGGTCAATCTCTTTTATCTTACCAATAGTTCTGCATGATAATTCTATAAGCTCTTCAATATCACATTGAACTTTAACACCTCTTTGAGACTTATTATCAAGATCATAAAAAGGACAAACCTCCATAATTTCACTTTCAGTTAATATAAAACGCCCATATCTTTCACCACCCTCTACCGCAAGATCATAGTCTTCAAGTCTTGCACGATATCTCTTTCTGTTAGGATCATATTCCCTAATATTAAGAAAATATTTCTGTTCTAATTCAGATTCATTTTCACTTGTCATATAATTAAGTAGCCCAGGAAGGTTTTGAATAATAAAACTCTGCTCTAACACAGTCGGGTTGTGTTAATCGCGCAAGCCTTTCTTGACCAATAGCACTCACTTCGATACGATAAAATGGTTTAAGAGGCTCATCACATATTCCATTTAAGCAACTATACATCCACCAACCTTCGTATATTAAGTCACATGCTTTTTCAAGCTGATTTTTACTATACGGTCTATCAAACTCATATACCATACTAGACCAACTTGTAAAATGTACCATTTAAGATTATCAAACCTTATCTTTTTAATAATTGTGGCGACAAAAAGCTTATAACATGCTTTTTGATTGTATAAGAATGACACAAGTAAACCAAATCCGTCAGCCGATAGTATCGCTTTTGGGACACCTTGGTCATCAAGTGGTTACCTCGGACACCGAAGCTTTCGAGTAATTGTTTTCTCGCCTATTTTTTGTTAACCTTTCTAAGATGTTGGATTTTATAAGGATTATTGTTCTAAATGATATATTCAAGTTAGGTGTAAGATTAGGTGCAAAGTTAGGTGTAAATTGAGTTGGTAGATGGGTTGGTAGAAAAGTGATTAGAAAAAGTAAACGAAAGGTTTAAATTAAGACAAATATGTATTTTTGTTATGATAACTACACTTTGTTTGATGCATTGGCATTATAACTAGTGGAAACTATTTTATTTCTACTACAATGAAACCTTTAATAATTTTAGATCTTGATGGAACACTATATAACTTTGATAATTCAAATAGTGTGAACTTTACTTTTTCAAAGTTTTATGATGAGATAAAAAAGAAAGTTTATACTTTTCTTTCAAGAAAGTTAGGAGTGGGAGAGGATAATGCAAGGGAAATTTATGAAAGCATTAAAACAGAGTTTAATGGAGAGGTTAGTTTGGGTTTAGAAGCTAAATTTTGTATAGATAGATATGAATTTTTTGGAGAAACATGGAGTTTAGATCCAAGTCGGTTTATAGAAAAAGCAAACAGATTACCTTTAATCAAATCCTTAGATGGAGAAATCGTATTCCTAACCTCTGCTCCAAGAGTATGGGCTTCAGAAGTATTGAAATATCTGGATTTGAATGATTATCAAGAAAGATTATTTACAGGGGAGCCGAATTTAAGAAAACCAGACCCAAAGATATTCCTCCAAATTTGTGATAGAATAGATATACCTCCTCAGAGGTCTATTTCTGTAGGAGATCAAGTCCATTCTGACATATTACCTGCTAAGTCGGTAGGAATGAAAACAGTATTAGTTAGAGGCAATTCAACAGAAGCAGATTATTGTATTAATTCGGTAGATGAACTTCCTGAATTGATAAGGAGAATTAGAATATGAAGACACCAATAATTATAGATACAGACCCTGGGCATGATGATGCTTTAGCAATTATGTTTGCAGTAAAATCTGGAATTTTTGACATAAAAGCAATAACTACTGTAGCTGGCAATTCAACAATTGAAAACACAACAAGAAATGCGAGATATATTCTTAAATTGCTTAATAGAGAAGACATACCTGTTTATTCTGGTTCTGCAAAACCTCTTGTTAGAGAACTAATTAAGGCAGTTGTGCATGGAGAAAGTGGATTAGAGGGAATTGACCCTAAAAATGAATCTAACCTAACAAATGATGCTGTTGATAAAATAATCAAGATAGTTAAAGAAAATAAAGATATTACTCTTGTAACTCTTGGACCCTTAACAAATATAGCTAGAGCAATAGAGAAAGACAAGGAAGCAATGAAACGAGTAAAGCAAATTGTAATTATGGGTGGTGCGATTAAAGTCCCGGGTAATAAGAATAGAGTGGCAGAATTTAATATATTTGTGGATCCTGATGCTGCAAATATTGTTTTTAATTTTCCTATTAAGAAATTTCTTGTTCCTTTAGATGCATGTAATAATGTTCAATTACAATTAGAAGATTTTGAAAAGTTAAAAGGAACTAATTTATTTGAACCAATCGTGGCTATGATGAAACCCTATATTCAAAATATATTCAAAGATGAAGGAATAAAGGCAGCTTTGATGTATGATCCTCTTACAGTTTATTATTTGTTTAATCCATCTGTATGCAATGTTAAAGAATATGATATAAAAATAGAAACGAAAGGAGAATTAACAAGAGGAATGACTGTTGCAGAATTAAGAAATTCTCAAAAAGATTATAACATAAGTGTCATTGAAACTATAAATGGAGAATCCTTTAAAAAAGATTTTATTAATACATTAAGGAAGTACCATTAAGTTTTATATTCATAAAAAGTTCTTTGGGGTGGTTTAATGGGGTCTTTTTGGGGGGTTCTGGGTAGATTTACAGGGTAGTTTTCTGGGCAGTATCTAAATCTGATTTTAAAACTTGGGGGGAAACAAAAAAGCTTTTGCACGTGCAAAAGCTTTTAACCATTACGGAACTCATTATTTCATGGCAATCAATAATAACATCCGTTCCCCAATAGTAACAGTCGTAGGTCACGTAGATCATGGCAAAACAAGCCTATTAGATCGCTTTAGAGGAACCTCTGTCCAAGAAGGGGAATCAGGAGGGATAACACAAAAAATCTCATTTACAAGATACCCCTTAGAACAACTGAAAAAAGCATGCCCTCTACTTAAAGAACGTAAAATATCTCTAGAAATCCCAGGGTTATTATTCATAGATACTCCTGGACATGCAGCATTCACAAATCTAAGAAAGCGTGGTGGATCACTAGCAGATTTAGCCATCCTTGTTGTTGCAGCTAAAGAAGGAATTAAACCACAGACAGCAGAAGTGTTACAAATACTTAGGGCTAATAAAACTCCTTTCCTGATAGCCTTTAACAAAATAGATTCTTTCTCTGGCTGGAAAAGGCATAGTTCATTAAAAGAATCTATACAGAATCAAGCAATAAACGTCCAACAAGAATTTCAGGAAGCTCTTTTAACCTTCCAAGGTTCATTGCAAGAACACGGCTTTGAATCTGATCTTTATTATGAAATAAAAGATTTTACAAAAAAGATAGCCCTAGTTCCTTGCTCTGCAAAAACAGGAGAAGGAATTTCAGAACTTTTATTTGTTCTAGCTGGTTTATGTGAAAAATTTCTAAAAACACAATTAAAACTATCAAAAGAAGCTAAAGGCGTTATTCTTGAAATTAAAAAAGAAAAAAGTGTGGAAAGCATAGAATCCATACTTTACGACGGAGAAATAAAAGAAGGTGATGAAATTGCAGTTGCGAGTTTTGGAGATCCTATAATAACCAAAGTAAAAGCAATAGAAGAAATAGAATCTCTTTCATTAAAATTTAAAACAGTAAAATCGGCAACTGCTGCAACAGGCTTGCATTTACATCTAACAAATAAGCAGGGACTTCTTGCAGGAATGCTTTTTCAGAAAATTGATAATAATCTAACATCAATTACAGAATCTTTTAAAAAACAAATCTCGCAATCAATCAAAACAGATCCCAAAGGAATAATAGCAAAAGCAGATTCTTTAGGTAGCCTAGAAGCTCTTCTTTTTTTACTTAAACAAGAGAATATAAGTGTGGTAAGAGCAGGTATAGGTCCAGTAAATAAAACAGATATAGTGGCTGCAAAAGCAAATTTAGAGATAGATGCTTTGAATGCAGTAATCGTCGGCTTTAATACTGAATTGGAAGAAGACCTAGAAATAGTAAAAATAAAAGTACTCACAAACGACGTCATATATAAATTAATAGAAGACCTTCAACTATGGAGAAAAGAAAAGCAAGCAAGTATAGAAAGAGAGCGTATGCTCTCCCTTGCTGCAATTTGCAAATTAGAAATACTCCATAACTTTACTTTCAGAAATTCAAATCCTGCCATTTTCGGAGTTAGAGTTGCAGGCGGGCATTTAAAATCAGGGATTACTCTTATTAGTGATGATGGAAAAGATATTTCCAGAGTAAAAGCAATACAAATGGATAAATCTTCAGTGAATAATGCAGAAGAAGGAAAAGAAGTAGCTATTTCTCTTCCAGGAGTCAATTTCGAAAGACAACTTGCTGACAAAAAAGTCCTTTACTCAGATATAGGAGAATCAGAATTCAAAAAATTCAAGAAAAACAAGGATCTTCTTTCAAGTGCAGAACTGCAAGCTTTACAAGAAATAGCAGATATAAAAAGAAGAGTGAAAGAAGACTGGGGAATATAATCAGTTATCAAAAAGCACATAAAAATATAAAAACCTTCTAAATTTGAATAACAAATGACCATAGATGAAAACGTACAAAAATTAAGAGAACAGCATCTGGGAAAATTTGCTCAAGGGATTGAAATTACAGGAAGAGAAGATATTCAATCTGTTCTTGAAAACTGTCACCCTGCTTTCGGTGGTAAATTATTAAGAAAGGCTTATCAATTGATAAGGGAAGCAATACACGATAATTATACTATATTCGCTTCAGTTGCAGGACCAATAACAGCTTCAGACTATTCTAGAGTGTGGATGGTTCCATTTATTAAATCAGGTTATATTTCTGCTTTTGTTGCTTCTGATGCAATATCCTATCATGATGCACATGACGCAGTTGAAGGAAAAAGAGACATTCACGATGTAGATATGCATGGAGATGATACTATCTATAAAGAAGCAGGAATAATTAGAATTACTGATATAGGATTTCCAGAAGAAGTTCTATTTAACACAGATAAATTTATGACTTCTCTTCTACAAAAACCAGAATTCCAATGTAAATTAACAACAACAGAATATCGTAATCATTTAGGTAAATACATCCAAGACTTAGAGCAAAGAAAAAATATTCCTCAGGGATTGTTAGCAGCTGCTTATGAATATGATGTTCCAGCATTTTGTGCCTCTCCAGCAGATGGTTCAACATTTTTGAACGCAATGAAACTGCAAGTCATGCAAACTCGTTTAGGAGAAAAATTAAAAGACAAGTTCAAATTAGAGATTGATCTTTATAAAGATGTTTACGAAGCCTGCGCATTACATAAGTGGGGTCAGGAAAAAGAGGGAAATAGAGAACTAGCCTATATCGTTTGTGGCGGAGGAGCTAGTAAGAATTACTTATTACAACCAGAACCTGCACTTGAACAGATACTATTTGTACAAACAAAAAAATATAAAATAGGCGTGCAGTTTACCACAGCACCAGAAACTGACGGAAGTTTAAGTAGTGCTACGCCAACAGAAGCAATTAGCTGGGGGAAATTAGATGAAGATGCAAAAACAGTTTCAGTACCTATTGATTATACTATGGTTATGAGTATTATTGCTCACGCCATTCTAAAAGAACGCGCATTATATGAAGACTCATTAAATGACAATTATAAAGGAGATAAAGAAAAAATGTTTGCAGAAATTCCAGCATCTCGCGGTTTCCTAAGAGAACCACAGCGCCTCTATAAAAAGAGAGAATTGGCAATGGAATTATTGGATTCAGAAGCAAGAAAAGCCTTACCTCAAATGCGTGAAACACTTTATTTTGAATAATTTTTTCTAATGAGTAACTAGATAGTAATCAAAAAGTCTTTGCGTTTACCTCGGCTTAAAAGCCGTGGTTTGTTCAGGACTCTTCAAAGTCCCTTGGACTTTGAGGCACAAAGAACCAAGGGTTGCTTTGTGTTTGGATGCATGAAAATTCCTCTTGATTTTGGAATTTTCTGCATCAGCAATCTTGACATAACAAAATAGAAAGGTTTAATATACTCTCCCAATCCGCGACCATGTTATGGATTGAGTTTAAGCCGAATAGAGGATTAGGCATAGAAAAGTTAGAGAAGATAACAGAAACTTGTAAAAAGATTTCCAAGTCTCCTCATCCAATATCTGAAAACAAGACAGCTAGACCATGTAACATTTACGTGGACGGAATTGATGAGAACAGAACGACCTATTTTATATACTATGCTGAAAGAATGGATTCTGATGGTAATAGCAACTACAAATATGAGCAAGACACGATAGATAAACTATTCAATTAATTAAAAGCGTCCCAAGATACCTTTAAAAACCTCATTTTTCTTCAACTGAGATGCCATTCAAAATCAATATATCAGAGAAAGGAAAGGCTTGGAAATTTGAGACAGAGAGCGATAGCTTAGCTGGAAAATCAATTGGAGATACTGTAGATGGTAAATTAATCAAGCCAGAACTTGAGGGTTATCAACTTAAGATTACAGGTGGAAGCGATGCTTCTGGTTTCCCACTATCAAAAGATGCAGAAGGTCTAGGTCTTAAGAAAGTTCTTCTTACACGTGGATGGGGAATGAATGAAAAAGGTAAAGGCTTACGTAAAAGAAAAACAGTAAGAGGTAAAATAATCTCAAACACAACTGCGCAAATCAACATCAATGTTCTAAAATCTAGTAAGAAATCTTTAGCTGAAGTCTTCCCAGATCAAAATAAGGCAAAGGAAATAGCAACAGAAGTTCCTAAAGAAGAAGCTAAAAAAGAATAAATTAAGAAAGATATTTAAATAACGCATTCTCAACGCGATTATGAGAAAAAACCAAATTACCAGCACAATTATTACAGGAGCTCTAAGTCTTATAGCCTCTGGATGCTCAAATAATAAAGTAAACTTACTTCTAAATGGCTCTCTTGACAATGGAAGACGTTATAATACATTTACTAGAGATGGCTCTAATATATTAATAATCTATGAGGGAACCGATATTAAGTCACCAGAAGAAATAAGAGCATATTATTTTAAAGGTCATAATCCAAGGGATTTCTATAAATTAGAAGTAACTGACCTTTCCTCAGATTCTTTAGATAATAGAACTCGTGAATATAAGAGGGAAAGCAAAAGTTATATTAGTAGAGAACAAATAATTAAAGGCATCAAAGAGACGGAAGAGATATCTGCCAGATTAAATAAAAAATAGAACCATAGCCTTTAAAAAAGAGCTTCTTCTAGGAAAAGAATGGCAATTAAAGCAGAAACTGAATTAGAACTAGATACAATTAATGTAGGAATTTTTGGACATATAGACCATGGAAAAACCACTTTACTGGAAAGATTAAGTGGAAAATGGACAGACACTCATTCAGAAGAAATGAAAAGGGGAATAACTATTAAACTTGGATACGCAGATATTATTATTTACAAAGATAATGAAAAATACAATATCGAAGGAAAAGGCAAACCAATAAGGCACGTCTCATTTATAGATTCTCCAGGACATGAAATGTTAATGGCCACCACATTATCAGGAGCAGCACTAATTGATGCTGCTATTTTAGTGATTGCTGCAAATGAAGGCATAAAACCTCAAACAAGAGAGCATCTAATGGTTTTACAGACAAAAAATGTAGAAAACATTATTATAATACAAAACAAGATAGACCTAGTAACAATTGATCAAGCAAAAAAGAATCATCAAGAGATAAAAGAACTTTTAGGGGAGAAATATAAAAATTCTCCTGTAATTCCTGTATCTGCCCAACAGCAGGTGAATATAGGGGCTATATTAAAAGCAATTACAGAACTTCCTGCTCCTAAAAGAAACCCTTCTTCTGATCCTGTTTTTGTTATAGCTAGGAGTTTTGATATAAACCGCCCAGGCACAATACCAAATGATTTGCATGGTGCTGTTTTAGGAGGAACATTAAAAAAGGGAACCTTAAAAGTAGGAGATGAAATAGAAATAAAACCGGGAAGAGCAATAAAAAACGAAAAAGAGACCACATATACAACGTTAAAAACAAAAGTCAAAAGTCTATTAAAAGGCTCAAAACATGTCAAAGAATTAACTCCTGGAGGAAGCATGTCAATTGAAACTGAATTAGATATGTCTCTTGGAAAAGGAGATATTCTTGCAGGAAATGTTGTTTCTCATATTGGAAAGCTTCCTGAACCAACAAGACATGTAAAACTAAAATCAACTCTGTTCCCAAAAGTTTTAGGAATAGGTGGAGAAAAAGAGGTGGAAAAGATTAAGCAAGGAGAAATATTAATGCTAAGTATAAACACAACCATTACAGGTGGAGCAGTCACATCAATAAAAGGCAACGATTTGGAACTTTCCTTAAAAATTCCTGCAATAATCTTCAAAGGTGATAATGTAGGGATAGCTCGTAATATTACGGGACATTGGAGACTAATTGGCTACGGAGAAATATTATAATTAAGTATTATTTAAGCACACCTCTAAATTGTTCGAGGCTATCATTGTGTCTTACAAAACAATCATAACCACTACCCTTTGCATTTTTATTTAGGTAAACTGCTGCTTCATTTATTAGTTCCTCAATTTCTTCTATTCTTGTCTTATTAAAAAAATCAGGATAAACATCTGAAAAACCAGAGAAATGAACAAATTCCCTCTCTAACCATTTTATCTCATGAAAATTCTTTGACATTTTCCTTGGACTACCTAATGTTAACGCCAAATAACCCAAAAGTTTACTTTTCTTTTCTTGGTAATATTCTTCTAGTGTGCTTCTTCCTTTTTCATGCTCTTCTAATATCTCAGAGAAGCCAGCCCCATATATTCTATGAACACGCCTCAAATCTTTACTAAGCAAAACACCTACATCAGTATTTAATAAAGTCATCAACCCCATAGTATATCTATATTTCAATTATTAATAAAACTTCCTAAACCTTTTTTAACCCAACACTATATTTCTATCAATGGCTAATATCATAAACAGGGGTGAAGAAGCAATCACAAAATCCAAAGGTCCGTGTATTATACTTGCAGGAGCAGGAACAGGAAAAACATATACGATAGTAGAAAAAATAAAGTATCTGATTAATAATAAAATTTATAGTCCTGAAAAGATTGTTTGTATAACTTTTTCTAATGAAGCAGCAAACAATCTTCTTTCAAGAGTAAGAAAATCTATCACTCTTGAAATAGAAAATGATGTAACCATCAAAACATTCCATTCATTCTCTGCCCAGCTATTAAGAGAAAATGGGAATATAATCGGAATAGATCCAAATTTTAAAATCTTAGATCCAGACGAATCCATGATATTATTACATCAAAACCTTAAAGTTTTAATAGGAAATTGCAATAAATACATAAGTACAATAGGAACGGCAAAAGACTTAGGAATCACAATAGAAGAAGTTAATGAATATTTAAAAAATAATCTCAAAGGAGCCACACAGGAGCAGCTTTCCGATAAAATATCAACTATTCTATTCGAAATACAATTAATGAAAAAATGGGAAGATAAAGGTAAAAAAGATATAATGTTTAGTGAAGTCCAAAACATGAAGCAGCTACTGGAATTAAAAAGATTTGTTACTGTCTGGACTGCTTATGAGAAAATAAAACAAAAACAGAACTACCAAGATTATTCAGATTTAACTCTAAATGCTTTAAAATTACTAAATACATTCCCTGAAATAGCTAAGAATTATGATTATATAATAGTGGATGAATTCCAGGATACAAACAAAATACAGTTAGAATTTTTGATACAATTAACTCCTCATTCAAACATTACAGTTGTTGGAGACATAAATCAGTCTATTTACAGGTTCAGAGGGGCTTACAAAGAGAATATGCATTCGTTCATAGAAAGATTCAAAGTAAATGAAAAAGATATTTTCGCTCTTGATAAATCATATAGGTCTCCCAATAAAGTATTAAAAGCAGCCCATAAACTAATACTTAACAATTACAAAAATCCTGATGAGTGCTTTGCTGTTGAGAATATCCATCAAAGAGAGGGGGATAATATAGAAGTATACGAATTAAAGGACTCAAAAGAGGAAGCAAGAAAAGTTGCAGAATTAATAGAAAAAGAGGTTTCTTCAGGAACAGAACCAGAAGAAATTTGTGTTATGTTTAGAACCCATCAGCAAGGAAGAATAATAAAAAAAGTGCTTGAATCAAAAAATATTGAATACTGTGCTGTTGCTAAGAATTCCTTATTATCTCAAAGATCAGTTAAAATAACCATCGACTATCTTAATATACTAAACAACTTAATAAAAAAAGAGCAAAATGGACTAGAATCCTGGTGGGATTTAATATTTCAAAGCGGTTTTGATGAAAGCGATTTGATTAAAGTTGGGAGGTTCATAAAAGACAATGAAGGAGGAGAAAATATTGGAGCGAAATTACTTTCTTCACTAGACAAGATAGGTCTATCAGAATTTGGTAATATGCTGGCAAAAGTCCTTCTTGAACGTATAAAATCCCTTATTCCTTTAGCATCTAAAGAAGTTCCAGAATTAGTAAAGGATATTTATCATATAGCAAGCGTCCTAAATGGTGGTAAAACACGGGAAGATAAAGAAATACTTCTAAATCTTAATAAATTCCATGAATTCGTAAAAGAACAATGCTCAATGCATGGTCCAGACCTAAACACATTCTTACACTATCTAGGCATTATAGAAAGGCTAGGAATAATAATAGAATCGCCTGAATTAGAAAGTAAAGGAATTAGACTTATGACTTTGCATTCAACTAAAGGTTTAGAATATAAAACAGTAATAATAACAAATCTCGCTGAAAGAAGATTCCCGATAGAAAGAGGGACTGCTAGGACACTCATTCCTTTAGAAATATTCCCTGAATTAAAACCTCAACTCCAAGGAAGGTCTAATATAGAAAAGGAAGAATACATAAAAGAATATGAGATGGATAATCAAATACTGGAAGAAAGAAGACTCTGTTACGTAGCATTCACAAGAGCAAAAGAAAGATTAATACTTACTTATGCAAAAGAATACGGAAAAAGATATTACTCTCCCTCAAGATTTTTAGAAGAAGTAGAATATATAAAAAACCCAGATTTTAAATTAATTATAGATAACGAAGAGAGATACCAGGAGCCAGAAATAAAAATAAAACCTAGTGTAAAATTACTAACAGGAATCCAAGTATTAGACGAAACAAATCTTCAAAATTTCAATAAAGAACACAAACAGAATATAAAGGAAATTTTAACCCGCAGATCATTCTCTCCGTCCTCACTACTTACTTTTTATGAGTGCCAAAAGAAGTTTGAATACAAATATGTTTACAACATGCCTGAAAAGAGGCCTCCTTCCTGGGAAGAAATGATAGTAGGCTCTTTTGTTCATCTTGTTCTTGAAATAGGAGTCAAAGAATGCTTTAAAACATTAAAAGAATTTAAAGATTTAGCAAAAGAAATGCAAGCAGAAGAAGAATGGAATTCTGTAGACTTACAAGAAGTTATATTCCTCCTCCGTGTTTTCTTTGAAAGAAATAAGAATAAATATAATGAAGAATCTCTCACCGAGCAATTTTTGAACATGAATCTAGGAGGTTTTAAATTCGTAGGTTTTGCAGATAGAATAGATATATATCCAGATGGGATAGAAATAATTGACTATAAAACAGGCAACTCTAGTGTTCTAGCGCAAAATAGAAACTGGCAGCTAGGTTATTACGCTCTGGCAGCAAGCAAGTACGGTAAAGTAAAAAAAATAACATTAGAAATGTTACGTCATGAGAACCCTCTGGAATTTATCCTAGATGAAGAAGGAAACGCTAAATCTATCCATTCAAGCAGGATGAGTTTCAATATTTATGATATAAGAGAAGAACT
Source organism: Nanobdellota archaeon (assembly GCA_030647095.1). Taxonomy (GTDB): domain Archaea; phylum Nanobdellota; class Nanobdellia; order Pacearchaeales; family GW2011-AR1; genus UBA73. The sequence goes on from JAUSKH010000059.1 coordinate 13,702, forward strand.
ACTAAAAACAGCTAATATAATATTAGAAGCCTGTGAAAAAGGCTTTAAACCTTGCCCATTAGACAAGCACTGTGAATTCTGTAATGAATATATTTATAATAGATAAGTAACACTTATAAAATATTATGTCAAGGTACTTGACGAAAACATTGATATAAAAATCTAAACATTATAATGAAAATAGTAATAGTAAGCAGAGAAAAAGAAAGCATCAATGAGTTAAAAGAGGAAATACTCGACATAGACGATTCAGTAAAAATAGTAGAAAAAGACCCAGATATAGTAATTTCTTATGGGGGTGATGGTACATTTCTAGTTGCAGAGCGCTTATTTCCTTCTATTCCAAAATTGCTCTTAAGAAAAAGCAGCATCTGCAAACTATGTGAAGATGGAAATACTTATGAAATAATAAAAAGAGTAATAGAAGGTAAAATAATAAAGAATATTTATCCCAAACTAGAAGCAAAGATAAACAGCAGGCTAATTCCGCTAAAATCTATTAATGATATAATCATAAGAAACAAAAATCAATATGAATCTCTCAGATTTGATACAATCATCAATGACCAAACCATGCAAAACATAATAGGTGATGGTGTTGTTATTTCTACACCTTTCGGTTCAACTGGCTATTTTTATTCTATAACAAGAAAAAACTTTGAAAAAGGCATAGGGATTGCATTCAATAATCCAACCTCCCATCAAGACTATATCATAAAAGATGATCTTAATATAAAAATTAAAATCTCAAGAGGAGAAGCCATAATTTCTTTTGATAATATTCCAGAAATTCATGAATCGAAGGAAGGAGATATTATCGAAATATTTACAAGTAAAGAGAACTTTACCACTATCAGAGTAAAAAGTGATAAAGAGATTTCCTAAGCCTTCGCTATCCCTACAGCAAGCTGATGGGGTATTACGCTCGGCTTCAGGACGGAAATCTCTAATTGTCAAATCGGACGACGCAGCAAAGCTGCGGGGTATTAAACCCAATTTGACAATAAATAATAAACCTTATCAAAGGTTAGTAAAATATTTTATTAGATATCACTAAATCAAAAAGTCTTTGTGTGTACCTCGGCTTTTAAGCCGAGATTTGTTCAGGACTCTTCAAAGTCCCCTGGACTTTGAGGCACAAAGAACCAAGGGTTGCTTTGTGTTTGAATGCATGGTTGAAGTTTCTGATATTGATAATGTTATTGAGGCAGTTAAAGCTAACGGCGGCAAAATTGAAATGGGAAAAATGGAACTTAAGGGTGTAGGATTTTTTGCTAGTGTGAGAGACACAGAAGGTAATAGGTTTAGCTTAATGCAGTCTACTATGAAACCTAATAATTAAGGTTCTTTAATCAAAAAGAAAAAATAAAAATTTGATTTTTATGTTTAGCAAAGATACTTTTCCTTTAGGGCTGTAGTCATTCTTCTATAATTATTGAAAGCTTCGTTGAATTTACTACCCTTTACTAGACCTACTATTCTTTGTATATCTGAATAAACATCATTCCAAACGCTTTGGGAATTGCCTGAAGTGTTTACAGCTTCAACAATCTGGGGTGCTAGTTCATAATATTCCCTAACTAGTTCTCTTCCTGTCCTAGAAGGTATTAAAATTTGGTCTCTAAATGCTCTTAATGTAGTAAGCTCTAAACAATTGTCTGATAGTCCTCTTGCACTAGTACAAGTAGTTGTTAGATAACAGGGACCTCCGCTAGATCCTTTACTGTGTTTCGTATGGCTCCCTTTGTTATGAGCGTATACGTTTGGTGTATTGAATGTTCCCACTGATTCATTATATACCCTGGCAAGTTCTTTTAGAATTGGATTTCTTACTGCTTCAACTTGAATTCTTAATTCTCCAGCTCTTGGAATGGAACCTGGTCTAAGATAACTTATTTGTTCTATCATTTCTATTCTTTTACCTCCTTACATCTATTGTCTTCGATTTTACGAGAAATATTTTTAAACAGCGACTTGTAGGCTGGACAGTAAGGATCTTTAGCCATTACATCACCAGTAAATGCGTATGCGTTTCTCATACAACCCCCATAGCAGAGAGACCTGGTGTTGCAATTATTGCATTCTTTTATGCATCCTGATCTTTCTAATAGCCTCTTTCTTAAAGGGTTTGATAGAATTTCTTCTAAAGCGTTTGTATTAATGTTCCCATATAAAAATTGAGGTTCGCCATCAAATTCAGGGCAAGGATAAACATCTCCTTGAAAACCTATTGAGATAAACTCTTTTTGACAGTATTCGCTGAAAGTACATTCGTGGAAAACATTTCCGGTGATTGTTCCTTTAAACATTTCTTCAAGACAGTGTACATGCACAGGGTTTTCATCATTAAACCAGACGTCTAATAACTTTAGTTTTGCGTCTCGGTATTCTATTGGAGAGATAGCTAGTTCGTTATAGACTCCGATGGCTCTTCCAGATTTAACTAAAGGATTAAATTTAGAATTTATTTTATTTGCTTTAAAAAATTTATATATCTCTTCTATATCATTAATATTTTGTTTAGTGAGGGTTACAATAACATCTGGATCTATTCCTTTGCTTTTCAGCAGGGCTATGGAATTGAATATATCTGAAAAAGTGCTTCGACTTTCATTTCTATTACTTCTATATAACCTAGTTTGATCGTTCAGTTTTTTTGGTCCATCTAGACTAATGCCTACTGAAAATTTGTATTCTTTGAAAAAATCTGCTATTTCATTAGTGATTAAAGTTCCGTTGGTCTGAATAGCATTATCAAATAAGTATCCTTCTTGTTCTAATTCTCCTTGTATTTTTACAACGTTTATGAAAAAACCTAAACCTGCTAGTAAAGGCTCGCCTCCATGCCATAAAAATGGACTTGTTCTTCCTTTACCGTTAAAATATGTAAGTTTCTGTATACTATTTACCAATGTTTCCGCGTTCATTTTGCCTTGGCAAGGCAGAGATTTAGCGTCGTAACAGTATCCACAAACCATGTTGCAGTTGTTAGTTGGTTTTACTATAGTAGTTATAGAATTATTCGTCTTTTCTTCGGTTTCCATACTAATAACTCGAGAGATTAGGGATATATGCTTGGTAGAAAAAATATCAACCTAAAAGTTGATATTTCTCATCAAAATATCCGTATTTAAACATTATGAAATTATCTTACTAAAGATTTCTCTTAATTTTCCTTTCACAACCCAATTAATATACTTTATATTAAGGGAAGTATGAAAACAACAAAAAATAACCTGGACTTAAAGCACGGAACCCTTAATGCTGGAGGGTTCCTGCATCTCTTTCATAATAAGGGGGGTGACAATGAAAACTAGAAAAATGACTCTTTACCTTAAAAGAGAAAGGCAAAACAAGTCTTTTAGATCTCAATATCTAGAAACATATTTACCACAGATGACTTTGCTTTTTTTACAAGATTGAATAATTATGTTTAATCTTTACAATAAAAATTTATTTATCTTTTGTAAGACTGTTTTTAATTGAACTGTATATTAGATTAAGAGAAAGGAGTTATCTGGATGAAGAATTGGTTTAATTCCTTCGCCCTAGTTTAAAGAAAGAATAACT